>NZ_JBPCXO010000343.1:0-13126 GCF_051008435.1 Endozoicomonas sp.
CACAGCTAAACCGGGTCGCAGGTGTTGACCTGACAGATATTGACGGTATTGATGAGAGTACAGCCCTAAAGATCCTATCTGAAGTCGGGTTGGATATGGAGCGCTGGCGGTCTGCCAAACATTTTGCTTCTTGGCTTGGACTTTGCCCTGGTACCAAAATATCCGGCGGGAAGGTATTGAACCGCAAAACCAAGCGTATACCCAGTGCAGCGGCAATGGCCTTCCGGATGGCCGCTTTTACCCTGATGAATTCAAAAAGTGCGCTGGGTGCATATTGTCGAAGAATGAGAAGCAAACTGGGCTCGCCAAAGGCAATAACAGCTACAGCGCATAAGCTGGCTCGACTGGTTTACAGTCTGCTCAAGCACGGAAGTAAATATGTTGATGAAGGTCAGGATTACTATGAAAAACAGCATCAAGACAGAGTGATGAAAAGTCTGCAGAGAAAAGCAAAAGACATGGGTTTTATGCTAGTGCCCGCAGGAGCTGTCAGCGAAAGCCAGCACACTGAAAACTGTGCCAGCATCGGATAGTTACTCAGAAGAAGGCGGTGGGTATATTCCGCCCTGTATTAATGCCTGAGTCTCTGTAAAGCCCCAGCTCCCAAATGTGTGATCCCTACAACAACCCCCTGAATGGGACCTAATACAAAATGAGGGTATTTGAGCAGCACCAAAGCTGCCATAAACTTTACGACATCCATTAGCCAATCAACGGTACTGGCTGTTGATACACTAATATTTTCATTTCTTACAGTTCGAATGCTCACAACTGTGCCATTCAAATTAACCCTCTCATCAGGCTCAGGCCTCCTCGTAAAATTACCTGTAATCTCTTTAAAAACATCGAATACCTCATCTGAAGGAACAGAAACTTCCGCCTCCTCAACTGTCAGAAAGACATTTGGCACAATAACTGCTATCAGGTATGCACCCGGAACAATCACTAGATAGATCATAGAGCCAACAAACTGAGCAAGATATTTGCATGGGTGGGCCACTGTTTGGAAAAATGGCTGATACCAGGTCATTTTCTTTTTACAGTGCTTATTGCACTGATCAAAGTTCTTCTGAGCATCCCTTTTTTCAGGATCCTCCCCGCCATCAAAGGTTAACTGAGGGGCAACAACATAGTTAATGCTCTGTGGCGCATTACACACACCCTGTCCAACTGGACCTACAGGCACCATAGCTCGCCCACGAGTCCGAAGCTGTTGAGCCAGGGACTCGGAAAGCGCCTTAATATCAACACCTGCCACAACTTGAGTGCTTGTTGCAGCCTGAGTTGTCTGAGGATTAGTCTGAAGTTGCTGCAACAATGTGGCCGTAACCAACTGTTGTATCACTTGATTCAGTTGATTGGCATCCATCTGAATGGTATGAAGAGGCTGGTTATTCTCCGCTTCATTAAAAAATCCTTCTATAAAAGCAGGATCTACATCCGCATTAACATCAAAAACAATCTGGTTTGGATATAGGGTGGAAGGGAAGCATTGCATACCATTTTGTGGCTGCCCACTGGTCTGACACTGAAAGCCTGGTGGCAACTGATTGTTGAGCGCTAAATGGGTCATCCCATCCGGGAGCTGAACCATATATCGAACTTTACTGGAATCTGTAGGATGAGGCAGCTGAGTGACAAAATCAGAATAAGAGAACCCTGCAGAGCTGAGAGAAGCTGAACTACAGAGAACACAGACAGAAAAAAACACTAGAAATCTTCTGAATAAAGTTGCATTCGCCATACAGCTGCGCCATTAAAGTCGGACTTGGCATCAGATAATAGCCAATGCAACGTTTGCACACAGGAAAAATTTACATTTACTCCCAGCCTTCAATAGAGCAAATTGAAAGCTGGCAGAATTAGCTATAGCTTCTGTTCATATGGTGCAATTAATATGCTGCCGCAACGCCTCTTGAAGTAAACTCATCCCGGATCAGATCCAACTGCTCCTGAGTAGGAGGGGTCACTTTTTCCAGCTCATAAGTGTCGTTTAGGAAATCCCACTTGTGCACACCCAGACTGTGATAAGGCAGAATCTCAACCTTCTCAACGTTTTTCATGGGCTTAATGAATTCAGCCAGCATACGGGCGTATTGAGGATCGACGGTATAACCATCAACAACGACATAACGAATCCAGACAGGCTTGTTGATCTCTGCCAGGTATTGAGCAAAATGCTGAGTATGGCTGCCGGTGACATAGGTCAGCTTGTGATGTATTTCTTCATCCATGTGCTTGATGTCCAGTAGCACAAGATCGGTATTGTCCAACAAACGAATAATATCATCATTAATATGCTTGCCAAAACCATTAGTATCCAGACAGGTGTGAATGCCTTCCTTGCGGCATTCTTCAAACAGATCTGCGACAAATTCAGCCTGCAGAATGGGTTCTCCGCCAGTGACAGTCACTCCGCCAGAAAGAAAGTTATTAACTTTTTTGATTTCCCGAAACATTTCTTCGTGACTTTTCAGTTCTCCGCCTTCACGAAGATCCCAGGTGTCCCGATTGTGGCAATAACGACACCGCATCAGGCAGCCCTGCATAAAGACCACGTAACGGATACCGGGGCCATCGACGGTTCCAAATGAATCCATGGAGTGAACACGTCCAATTGCCATAACTGACCTCAACTCAAACAGCCACAAGTCGAAAATGCAGACTCACACAAAAGCATGAGAATAGCTGCAAACCCTCGTTAACTGAATTTTCAAAATAAAAAAATCACATAAAGAAGGCCGGCATAGTGCCGGCCTTGGTCATTCAAAACCCGAATGATTTACAGAGTAGCTGTAAAGGTGCGGGCAATGACGTCTTTCTGCTGTTCCGGTGTCAGGGAGTTAAAACGAACAGCATAACCGGACACACGAATGGTCAGGGAAGGATACTTGTCTGGGTTCTCAACAGCATCTTCCAGCATTTCGCGATTCAATACGTTCACGTTCAGATGCTGACCGCCTTCACGCTCAACCTCATGATGGAAGTAACCATCCATCAGACCGACCAGGTTACGTCGACGACCGTCTTCATCCTTACCCAGAGCTTTAGGCACAATGGAGAAGGTGTAAGAAATACCGTCTTTCGCATATGAGAACGGCAGCTTGGCTACAGAACTCAGGGAAGCCACTGCACCACTGGTGTCACGCCCATGCATTGGGTTAGCACCCGGACCAAATGGCTGACCTGCACGACGACCGTCAGGCGTATTACCGGTCTTCTTGCCATAAACCACGTTGGAGGTAATGGTCAGGATAGACTGAGTTGGAATCGCGTTACGATACGTTCTGTGTGAAGCCACCTTCTTCATGAAGGTTTCTACCAGTTCACAGGCAATAGCATCAACACGTTCTTCGTTGTTACCGAACTTCGGATAATCGCCTTCAATCTCAAAGTCCACTGCCAGGCCGTCTTCATCACGAATCGGCTTAACCTTGGCGTACTTGATCGCAGAAAGAGAGTCGGCAGCCACAGACAGACCGGCAATTCCGGTTGCCATGGTACGCACCACATCGCGATCATGAAGTGCCAGCTGGGCTGCTTCATAGGAATACTTGTCGTGCATGTAGTGAATAGAATTCAGTGCTGTCACGTACTGGGTTGCCAGCCAATCCATGAAATGATCCATGCTGGCATAAACAGTCTCAAAATCGAGCACATCAGCGGTGATAGGCGCAACCTTTGGACCAATCTGAGCCTTCAGCTTCTCATCAACACCACCGTTGATGGCATACAGCAACGTTTTCGCCAGGTTGGCACGAGCACCAAAGAACTGCATTTGTTTACCCACAATCATTGGGGATACACAGCAGGCTATGGCGTAATCATCACTGTCCATATCGGGACGCATCAGATCATCGTTCTCGTACTGGATTGAGCTGGTATCGATGGACACCTTGGCACAGAACTCCTTAAAGCCCTGTGGCAGAGACTCAGACCAGAGCACCGTAATGTTAGGCTCTGGAGAAGGACCCATAGTGTACAGAGTGTGAAGGAAACGGAAGCTGTTCTTGGTGACCAGCGTACGACCATCCAGACCCATACCACCAATAGACTCTGTCGCCCAGATAGGATCACCTGAGAACAGCTCATCGTAGTCCGGAGTACGCAGGAATCGGACCATACGCAACTTCATGACGAAGTGGTCGATCATTTCCTGGGCATCGGATTCAGTGATTTTGCCAGAATCCAGATCACGCTGGATATAAACATCCAGGAAAGAGGCGGTTCGACCCAGAGACATTGCCGCACCGTTCTGGGATTTAACGGCAGCCAGGTAACCAAAGTAAGTCCACTGAACCGCTTCCTGAGCAGATGTAGCAGGCTGACTGATGTCACAGCCATAGCTGACTGCCATCTCTTTCATCTGCATCAGGGCACGAATCTGCTCCATGATTTCTTCACGCAGCTGAATGGTCTGTTCAAGGTTCTCGCCAGATTCCAGAACAGAATCCAGTTCACCATGCTGTACTTTTTTGTCCGCAATCAGACGATCAATACCGTAAAGAGCTATACGACGGTAATCACCAATAATACGACCACGACCATAAGCATCTGGCAGACCGGTGATAACACCGGACTTACGACAGTTACGAATGGAAGGCGTGTAAACGTCAAATACACCCGCATTATGAGTTTTACGGTACTCCGTGAAGATTTTCTTCACCATGGGGTCCAGCTGCTTCCCATAAACTTCACAGGAAGTTTCCACCATACGGATGCCGCCATTGGCGATCAGTGCCCGCTTCAGTGGCTTATCTGTCTGCAAACCGACAATTTTTTCCAGATCTTTCTGAATGTATCCGGCTTCGTGTGAAGTAATAGTAGAAGGCAGGTCATGATCGAAGTCGATCGGAGCATGAGTTCTGTTTTCTTCCTTGATCCCTTCCATGACATCGTCCCAGAGACGACTGGTGGCTTCAGTGGCATCGGCGAGAAAATCGTCACCACCTTCATATGGGGAATAGTTTTTCTGGATGAAGTCCCGAACATTGACGCTCTCGGTCCAGTCACCCTGGGCAAATCCTGCCCAACCTGCAGGGAGTTCTTTGGCTTGAGTGCTCATGGATAGCAGCTCCTCGTGGTTGAAAATCTGTGATGAAGTGTTTGATGTAACTAAAGAATCGTCACACCAGAAAATAAACAGCCATGGGTGGTTCAAACCATTTTTCGTCAACCTCTGGACGATAAATTTTTCACCATAAATCCGTCACGAGAGCAAAACTTAGCTCATGAGATGCCGAACCACCCGAACCATGAAAATAACTATAGAACCTTCATAAGGTGCATTTTCACGGCAAAAAATACCTGACGAAGCAGAAAGGAAAGATGCATGAGTGTTGAGCTGTGTCAAAAACCGATCTCGACCACTCGGTATAATACCAGTTACCTTGCATCGCAGTGTCAGCATGACCGCTTTTCTGCCCGATGAAAACTGTCGTTCGATGAGTTACAAAATATATTAACTAATTGATTTCTACTATTGTGACCAATACCTATTAAGACACTTAACTAATTTTATCTGGCCGGATAAACAATTATACGACCACAAACCTCTTGATGACTGGCAAGGTAGCACAATCTTACAGAAAAAATACCCATCAAAAAGTAACAACAAGATCCAAATAGAAACAAACCCGAGCAAGCAAGATAACCTCTAAAATTTATGCATATATAAAGATTGAAGACATATAATCAAATCAACTTAACAGCCCGTTATTTTTTAAAAAGCCCCATCATTAATTCCAAATTAATAAAATAGTTATTAACAATTTTTCAACATGCAAAAATATTATTTAAATAAGCAACCTCAAAAATAATCGACTGCTATCATTGCCTCCAAACATTAATGCGCCATAAAGAAGCGTCAAATCAATCATAGCCATGAATTATGTATCGTTAATAAGACGACCTAACACTCCATTTCAAGTTACTAGGTACTGCCTTTTTTATTTAGGTATTGTTACCTATACATGCATTAATTGAGATTTAATACCATCGTCTCATAAATAAACAATTTAATTTCCGGGATGAATCTCCTTTGGAGGCAGTAATGAGCAAATACATTTACGCCACTGTTTATGAACAATTCACTGGTTTGAAACCACCTGAGCCAAAATCGCATAAACCCCGCAGAAGAAGAGGCTACGGCCACCCTTATAGAATGCGGTTAAACATGCAGGAATCGGAAGGTCAGGATGTGGAATCACTGTCCACCGAAGCCAGTCATTTCCAAGATGACGAGCTTGAATTCCAACCAGAACCACCCAGACCATCATTAAATCAAAGTCATCGACATCAGAATTATTCAATCAGAACGACCCCTCAAAAACCTATTGAGTGCCAAAGTATCATTGAAGAACACAAAGCATCTCACTCGCCGAAAGTGACCTATAAAAAACGTCGTCACTATGAGCCTGCCATAGGTTACGAGAGCGTAGATTCAGCCAGCTTATAAAGGCTAACTGCTTCCCGGAATTACATCATAAATTGACTGTCCGTAAGGTTTTTTCGGGCAGTTTTTTTTGAATCCTGTTTTGTAAAACCCTGAACTTATTAAAACTGTATTAGACCTGCTCATAAACAGGTTTATTTCTTCCTGACCTATCGGGAAAGAGATTTAAATCACACTTAAAAACCATCCACAGCCACCCATAACGACTCCTACAGGAATTACTCCCGAGAAATCAGGAAACATTTCCGGCACTGGTGTGTGAATCTTGTTTGTCTATGAAACAGCCTTTCTTCATAAGGAGAAGAAAAGCCATTTCATTCATCGGCAGTTCTATTAGAGCAGGTTGAATTTTTCAGAAGGGTCTGGATTTCAGATAATGCTCATAATCCGGTATTTTTCTTTCGTGACTTTGTCCCATCATCGCTGAAGAAAAGATAAATTCAGCTGAACTCTGGTTACAGGCCACTGGAATATTCCAAACGGCTGCAATTCTCAACAGGGCTTTTACGTCAGGATCATGGGGCTGGGACTCAAAGGGATCCCAGAAGAACACCAGCAGATCCAATTTGCTCTCAGAGATCAAAGCACCTATTTGCTGGTCTCCTCCCAGAGGTCCACTGATGAACTTTTTTATAGGCAGAGAGAGCTTTTTCTCAAGAAGGCTGCCCGTTGTGCCAGTGGCAAATAACTGATGATTGGCCAACTCATCACGATGACGCATGGCCCACTCCACCAACTCTTCCTTCTTTTTATCGTGAGCAACCAGTGCAATGCACTTTTTCACTGGAACGACATGTGTTTTATATTCCATAAAGAATATTCCGATACTGACAGAAAGATGACTGGAATATGTAACTGCTGACACAGTGGCTGTCAAACAGTATCCATGCAAGTGACTGAAAAAGGCGGGAATTGAATAAAAAGCAGACAGTATGTGGGAGAAAAGAGGTCGGTATAACTGAAACTACTGCTCCAGTTATACCTGAACGGGACTACTAATCAGCTGAGATACTTGATCATAACACCCGCTGCAACCGCTGAACCTATAACACCAGCCACATTCGGCCCCATTGCATGCATCAACAGGAAGTTCTGTGGATTGGCTTCCAGGCCCATCTTGTTTGATACTCTGGCAGCCATAGGCACTGCAGAAACACCTGCAGAACCAATCAAGGGGTTCACCTTGTTCTTGCTGACCTTATTCATCAGCTTGGCCATAATCACGCCAGTTGCGGTACCAATACCAAAGGCGATGACACCCAGTGACAGAATACCCAGAGTTTCCGTTTGCAGGAACTTATCCGCTACCAACTTGGAACCTACAGACAGGCCCAGGAAGATGGTGACTATATTGATCAGCGCATTCTGAGCAGTATCAGACAATCGCTCAACAACACCACACTCCTTCAGCAAGTTACCAAAACAGAACATTCCTAATAGCGGAGCCGCATCGGGTAGCAGCAACGCAACCAGAACCAGCAACAACATAGGAAAGACAATTTTTTCTGTCTTACTGACGGTCCGAAGCTGAGTCATAACGATCTTGCGCTCTTCTTCGGTGGTCAATGCTCGCATAATAGGAGGCTGAATCAACGGGACCAACGCCATATAGGAGTATGCCGCTACGGCAATAGCACCCAGTAGATGGGGAGCCAGTACACTGGATACGTAGATAGCCGTGGGACCATCAGCTCCACCAATAATGCCAATCGCCGCAGCATCTGACAGGCTGAAGTCCATGACGCCTGTCATGTTCAGCAGCACAGCACCCAGAACGGTGGCAAAGATACCAAACTGTGCAGCGGCACCCAGGAACAACGTTTTAGGATTGGCCAGCAGGGGGCCAAAATCTGTCATAGCCCCCACGCCCATAAAGATCAGCAGAGGTGCAATACCACTGCCAATGGCGACAGAGTAAAACTGATACAAAACACCGTTGATATAGCCTGCATCCGAGACCACACCATCAATAGACATTTGTATCGCACTGCCTGCTGCAGCATACGCAGCCAGCAATTCCTTACCCGCTAGCCCTTGTGATCCCAACAGACTGGAAATCACCTCCATGACTTCCGGCTTTGCCTGGTGAACAGCTATTTCTACCGCTGAATAGGCCAGACCTGCCTCAGGAATATTAGCCAGCAACCCACCAAAGCCGATCGGGACCAACAGCAACGGCTCAAATTCCTTTCGAATAGCCAGATAAAGCAATCCCAGACACACCAGAATCATGATCAGCTGGCCACCGGTCATGTTGTACAAGCCAGACCCGTGCCACAGGTTAAGAAGCTTATCCATAACTTCGCTCCTTATCAGGCAATGGCCAGCAGAGTATCGCCTACAGCAACACTGTCGCCTTCACGAACCCCTACGGAAGAGATAGTTCCTCCACTGGGTGCACGAACTTCGGTCTCCATTTTCATTGCTTCCAGAATCAGCAATACATCACCTTCCTGTACCACCTGACCGGGAGAAACATGCACCTTCCAGATATTCCCAGCCAATGGCGCAGGCAAAGGCTCTCCATCACCGGCAGGGGTATCAGACACAGCAGCGGCACTGATAACAGAGGTTTGATTAACAGAGGTCACATCACCTCCCTCATTAACCTCTACCACATAGCTGTTGCCGTTAACCTTGACGGTATAAACACCGCTATCGCCAGCCGCAGGAGCCGCTGCCTGTTCAACGGGTGCAGGCTCATTACCAGGCGCAGGCTCAAAGGCATCAGGATTGCCACGGTTTTCCAGGAATTTCAGACCTACCTGCGGAAACAAGGCATAAGTGAGAACATCATCAACCGTCTGCTCAGCCAGAGTGATTGCTTTTTCCTTGGCAATACCCTTTAGCTCAGTCGAGAGTTTGTCCATTTCAGATTCAAGAAGATCAGCCGGGCGACAGGTGACTGGTTCAGCACCATCCAGAACCCGGTTCTGCAGCTGGGCATTAAATGGCGCAGGCGCAGCGCCATATTCACCTTTCAGAATACCCTGAGTTTCTTTCGAGATGCTCTTGTAGCGTTCGCCCGTAAGAACATTCAACACCGCCTGAGTACCCACAATCTGGGAGGTCGGCGTGACGAGAGGAATATAACCGAGGTCTTCTCTGACTCTGGGAATTTCCTGCAAAACATCATCAAACTTGTCGCTGGCACCTTGCTCTTTTAGCTGATTTTCCATGTTGGTCAGCATGCCACCCGGAACCTGAGCCACAAGAATACGAGCATCGACGCCTTTCAGAGCACCTTCAAACTTGGCGTATTTCTTCCGCACATCGCGAAAGTAAGCAGCCACTTCTTCCAGCTTATTCAGATCAAGGCCGGTTGCTCTTTCGGTTCCAGCCAGAGCAGCCACAACCGCCTCTGTGGGCGTATGTCCGTATGTACTGGACATGGAAGAGATGGCCGTATCCACACGGTCAATGCCCGCTTCAATAGCTTTCAGAATTGACATGGATGAGAGACCGGAGGTTGCATGGCAGTGCAACTGAATTTCAAAGTCGGTTTCTTTCTTCAGCCTGGTGACCAGATCAAAGGCATCCGTCGGAGAAATAATACCCGACATATCTTTAATACAAAGTGAGTCGGCTCCCATGTCTTCAATCTGCTTGGCCAGATCGATCCAGTTTTCTTTGGTGTGTACAGGGCTGGTCGTATAAGAAATGGTACCCTGGGCATGAGCCCCTTCACGCTTCACTGCGGTCATGGCCTGAGCCAGGTTTCTCGGATCATTCATGGCGTCAAAGACACGAAATACATCCATACCATTGGCAACAGCACGCTCAACAAACTTGTCCACTACGTCATCGGCATAATGACGGTATCCCAGCAGGTTCTGCCCCCTGAGCAGCATTTGCTGACGGGTATTGGGCATAGCTTTTTTCAGAGCTCTCAGACGCTCCCAGGGGTCTTCACCCAAAAAGCGAATACAGGCATCAAAGGTCGCCCCCCCCCAGGTTTCCAATGACCAGTAACCAACCTGGTCGAGCTTTTCAGCGATGGGCAACATATCTTCAAGACGAAGACGGGTTGCGAAGAGAGACTGGTGAGCGTCGCGTAGAACAACGTCCGTTATTTCCAGCGGTTTTACGTCAGACATTGGCGTATTCCCCCAAACAGGCCAGAACCGGTTTTAATTTTTATAACTAATGCTATTTATTCGTTTTTGTATTCTTCGCACCAGAATCTCTGGAGCGGTGCATACGGATGGCTGCAGAAATCGCAGCCACCAGCTCGGTGTCGTTTTTATTGGCACCGTGTCTTACTGCGGGCCGGGCAGAAACAGGGCTGGCAGGTACAGGGTCAGGAAAGTAACGTCCAATAACCCTTGACATCAAAGAGGTGACAACCACCAGGGCAGACAGGAACAGAAACACAAAGCCCATTCCAAAAGCCATCAGGCTCAGGCCTTCTGACAAAAGATCAGATGGGGACATAGTCAGCTGGATCCTTTGTTATAGTTATTACCGTAAATTCTTCCATATCATCCGCATGATGAACAATATGACTGACTCACGGTTGTTTACTTTTAAACCTTTTTGCCCCTTTTACCGGGTCAAAACAGTTTGCTCTTATTATGTCTATTGCTGACAATGCAATTTCCAGTCAACTTTTAACGAAGCTTATCCTGCGACTGTTGACTCGAAACCAGTTCCGGAACGAAGCCCGAATACATCTCTGGCCTTACACGACAAAACCTTTCCTCCCCCCGAAGCAAAGTTCTGCCGCTTCTATAACGCACACTTCAAGCTTAAAAAATGAATTTTATTTCACATAAAATAAATAGTAACTCACCCAGAATAACTTGGTCGAGCAGCGTTTCTTCGTATCCAGAGGCATCGCCCCGCAAATCTACCCTGTCAGGGAAAAATAAGCAATTTACGAAATGCGCCCAGTTTCCAGAACAATTTCTGCCTTCCGGCGAAGATCATGAAAATGAGCACTCAACAAGCCCTACCCTAAACAGTCAGCCACCTCATTTAAACGTCCGTGTAAACTATATGCGGAGTCTATGTCTGTCTGTAATAAAAATGCATACTTTTGCTCCTCCTGCCTTCAGAAGTTACGACTTGTAGGTCCATGAAATTCTGTTAAATTGTCGCGTTTGTCCAATAGCGATACCTTATTCATTCATGAGCACTATAACCCTGGCCCCCATGGAAGGAGTCGTAGACTACCTGCTGCGAGAACTGTTGACAGAAGCAGGTGGCATTGATTTATGTGTAACCGAGTTTATTCGTATCACTGACACCCGACTGCCAACACAAACCTTTCACAGGATTTGTCCGGAACTAAAACACGATTGTCGCACCCGCAGCGGGACACCCGTCCACATCCAGTTTCTGGGCAATAATCCTGAAATGCTGGCCTACAACGCTGCCAAAGCTGCCAGACTCGGGGCACTGGGTATCGATCTGAATTTTGGCTGCCCTGCCAAAACAGTGAATCGCCATAAAGGCGGCGCGGTCCTCCTGAAAGAGCCTGAACTCATTCATGAGATTGTTTCCGCCGTTCGTAAAGCCGTTCCCGCAGAAGTCCCTGTCAGTGCCAAGATGAGACTGGGTTACCTGGACAGTGACCTTGCCCTGGAAAATGCCCAGGCCATAGAAAGTGCCGGTGCAAGCTCTCTTGTGGTTCATGCCAGAACCAAACTTCAGGGATACAAGCCTCCTGCTCACTGGCAGGAGCTGGTTCAGTTGCGAGAAGCCCTGTCCATTCCATTGATTGCCAACGGTGATATTTTCAAGGTGGAAGATGCCCACCGCTGCCGCGAGGTATCCGGCTGCCAGAACATAATGATTGGTCGGGGCATACTGCGTGATCCGGATCTGCCTGTTGCCATTGTAGCCAGCCAGCAGAACCCATGTCAGGAAGAACGCTGGGCACGCTCTCTGTCGCTCATCCAGCGGTTTACCGAAAAGGTGGTGACCCCACCAGAACGCCAGGATCAGGAACACCCTTATTATATTAACAACCCCAAACGTTACCTGGATGGCAGGCTTAAACAGTGGTTAAGCATGATGAGCAAAAGTTCGACCCATGCTCAAAGACTGTTTGAGAAAGTAAAACGGGAAAACTGCCTTCAGACTCTGTCGCACATGATTCAAGCCGCTTCCTGAATCAAACAGGCAATACTGTGTGGGTATTGCCTGAACTCCTGCATATAGTTTCTGACCCGCTGTCTTTAGAAGGCTCATTCAAACCCATTGCCGTACAGGCTGATTATGCTTATTCACTTCTGAAAGCTCCGTTCAGTATTGCGTCTGATTACACCTCTGATAGCTGTCGCTTTTATTACTCGCTCAAGAACCGTAACTTACACAGACAAGTCGTGTATAACCTGACTCAGAACCAACAGACAGATTCTTACTAACAAACTCTATCTTACCCTCGCCATTGACTTGTATCAGACAACAAACTGGTTAACCAGGGTTGAGCTGATCCCAGCGGATTTCAAGAGGGCCTTTTTGCGGAATGCATGTTAATTGATTCCCCTGACGACTGACGAGAACGCCAGATTCATTTGTGACTTTGCAGAAAAGAATCCCTAGGAGCCTGTCGGACTTAAGACTACTTCGGCCTAAATTCCAGAAAGAACGGCCCAATTATTCGATGAATTCGATTAAATAGGTCAACTATTCTCACGAATCCATCGAAGCTGTCTAGAACGCTCA
>NZ_JBPCXO010000344.1:0-55179 GCF_051008435.1 Endozoicomonas sp.
AAGAACAGCCATGAGCGAAGAACAGCCATGAGCGAAGAACAGCCATGAGCGAAGAACAGCCATGAGCGAAGAACAGCCATGAGCGAAGAACAGCCATGAGCGAAGAACAGCCATGAGCGAAGAAAAGCCATGAGCGAAGAAAAGCATTTTGCTTAATCCTGAAACGACCAGGATAGAAAAAGTTGACGTAGCAGAGTGCTTTTCACGATAAAAAGTGCAGGAGAGAGGCATGAGTGAGCGTGGCAGGCTGAACACAGCCCGGCGCTGGGTTGTCAAAATAGGCAGTGCCCTGTTAACCGATGAAGGGCGCGGTCTGGCCATTGACCAGATTGATGGCTGGGTTGATCAGTTGTGCGAACTGCGCAGTCAGGGTATTGAGCTGGTTCTGGTGTCATCCGGAGCGGTAGCGGCGGGTATGGAAAAGCTCGGGTGCAAGGAGCGACCGACCGCTTTGAATGAACTTCAGGCTGCTGCTGCGGTAGGTCAGACGCGATTGGTTCAAACCTGGGAGAGCAGCTTTCAGAGGCGTAATGTTCAGCCGGCGCAGGTCTTGCTAACTCATGCTGACCACAGTAATCGTCAGCGATATCTTAATGCTCGCAGTACTCTCAGAACCTTACTGGATATGGGCGTGGTTCCCGTTGTTAATGAGAACGATACTGTTGTGACCGATGAGATCCGATTTGGTGACAACGATACTCTCGGGGCTTTGGTTGCCAATTTGGTGGAAGCAGATGTTCTGGTGATTCTGACGGATCAGGACGGTTTGTATACCGCTGATCCTCGCAAAGATCCGGATGCACAATTGATGAGTGAGGTTCGGGCTAAGGATTCAGCTTTGGATGCAATGGCCGGTGGTGGCAGTGGTCGCCTGGGTCGTGGAGGCATGCAAACCAAGCTCCGGGCAGCCCGTCAGGCAGCGGCTTCAGGCGCGGCGACGGTAATCGTGGGTGGCAAGATCGATAATGTCATTCGTCGTCTTTATGAGCAGGAAGCTTTGGGAACTCTGCTGACTCCGGAGCATGAGCGAATGGCTGCTCGCAAGCAGTGGTTGCAGGGGCATATGCAGACCTCTGGTCAATTGGTGCTGGATGCGGGAGCGGTAAATGTGCTCAAAAACCAGGGTAAGAGTCTTCTTGCTGTGGGAGTAAAGGCTGTAGAGGGTTGCTTTCTGCGTGGCGAGATGGTGGCTTGCGTTGATGAGTCAGGCCATGAAGTGGCTCGTGGCCTGATCAATTATGGATCCGATGAAGCCCGGAAGATTATCGGCAAGCCCAGCCATATGATTGGTGAGCTGTTAGGTTATTCGGGCGAGCCTGAGCTTTTGCATCGAGACAATATGGTGCTCGACATGGTGCTCGACATGGTGCTCGACGGACATTAATTCTGCAGTGGGATCAGATATGAGGCTTCATGATCTGATCCCAGTTCTCATACTGTTATTTCTGTTTCTTTTTCCACATTAAGGTCGCAGCTTTTCCTAAGTGGCCGCCAATCCAGCCAGCCTTACCCGCAATCCATTTTGATTGTTTGGCTGCCCAGCCAATCATGAGGAAGTTGGTGGCTACGAACTTTTTGCCGTAATAAGGCCAGTTTCTTGCACTGATGCGATCGCTGTTTTCGTCGTAGTTGAAAATGGGGATCCAGTCTTCCAGTGGGTAACCTGTAGCTCTCTCGAAGACAATATTAAAACCGGCCTGAGCCAGTGCAAAGCCCATGGCCTGAGTTGAGGTCATACCAAAGTACTTGGCTGCGGCTGTTCTAATGGAGTTAACGGTAAATGCACCTATGGCAACTTGTTGGCTCAGAACGGCCCATGACGTGATGGGTACGGTGGCGTGGTCTGCTTTTGCAGTACGTAGCTTCTGGTATTCTTCTTTTACTGAGGCTTGGGCGTATCCTCCAGTCTCCCAGCCGTTATCATAGTCTGCCCCCTCGTTTTGCTGGTAGAGAAGGCCTGCTTGAGCTGCAATGCCGGCGGTGTTCATTGCCAGTATGGTGAGTGAGTTCCAGACACCTGTCTGATGGAATGAAATACCTACTGCTAATGACAGTACATAGTAAATGGTGTATTCGGGCGTTCCGCTCATGGTGAAGACCAGAGGTGGAATCAAGAGAAGCATACCGGTGTTTCTGCTTATCAGGCTGCTGAGCCCACTGCTTGAAACGGTGGAGCCTTTCTGATCCAAGTGCACGTCACCAGACCTTTTAATTTTCTCCTGTGTATCTTCTGGAGGCATCATGTCGCCAGATCTTTTCACTTTCTCCATATCTTCCGGGGGCATCATGTCGTTAGATCGCTTGAAGATCTCTATAGTGTCCTCTGCAGGGATGGTGCGGTAAGTGAACTCGTAACCGTCTCTGGAGCTCAGGGTGGTGAGTTCCAAGTCGGCTCTCGTAAAGGCGTCAGAGATCTTCTGAAGGGTTTCCTGATCAGCGCTGCTGGCGACCGTGTTATTGTCAATTTTGACACTGGCCCTGATCTTTGAAAGCTCGCCTGTGCAGACGACGTTGGGGAGTGTGGGGAAGTCTGATACTGTCTTTTGTGCTATCGCGGCAGCCTCGACGGGGTTTATTCGGTAGTCAAATTTGGCTACCCCCATCTCAGTAATCATTTCAGTAGCGGTGCCTTTCGGGGCGCAAAATACCAGAGTGCTCTGCTCTGGGGTGGGCGAGGCGTAAGAGAGTGTTGTGGTGAGACAGGTGAGAGCTAGTAAGAATAAGGAATAAACAAACCGCATGGTTAAGATCCTCGTTGAGAGGGGTAGGAAGAAACAATGCGGAAGTATAGTTGTGAATTTTAAGTTTCAATTTGTAAAGGCATAAAAAAAGCCGGTAAAAACCGGCTTTTTTTATCATGCCCTTGCATAGCAAGGGCACACAATTATGCAGACAGAGCTTTGATCTGTGCATTCAGGCGGCTTTTATGACGAGCAGCTTTGTTCTTGTGGATGATGCCTTTGTCGGCCATACGGTCGATCACTGGCACAGCCGCAGTGTATTCAGTTTTAGCCAGCTCAGCGTCTTTAGCTTCGATGGCGCGAACTACTTTCTTGATGGAAGTACGAACCATGGAACGCAGGGAAGCGTTGTGAGTACGACGCTGTTCAGCCTGACGGGCGCGCTTCTTGGCGGATGGTGAGTTAGCCATTTGTGGTGCTCCTAAGAATCTTAATTAACCGTTTGCACTGTCTTTAAACAGGGCTGCTTCGGGCACCCTGTTGGAGTATGGAGTTTGCCGCGTCACTGGTTAAATCCCCCGGGCAAGGGTTTCACCAGTGCCATACCCATACAGTCAAGTCGCGGAATCATGCCTATTTGGACTGGGGTTGTCAATAAGGCTTCTTGACGTTATAGCGCGCAAACCCGCATGATGCTGTTAATGGTTCTGACAACTGAGTAGTATTGCCGGTTTTTGATCGTTTGAGCGACCTGAATGTCCACAGAGAACTTATCAGAAAGCCCTCAGAAGAGCGGGGGCGGGGGGAAATCGCCCAGTTTGCTGAGATCGAGCCTGGTGGTGGGCATAATGACCATGCTTTCCCGAGTGTTGGGACTGGCTCGGGATGTGGTTATTGCTGGGTACTTTGGTTCCACTGCGTCGGCCGATGCCTTCTTTGTTGCTTTTAAAATTCCGAATTTTCTTCGTCGGCTGTTTGCGGAAGGGGCTTTTTCTCAGGCTTTTGTTCCGGTGTTATCAGAGTATCGCACCCAGCGCAGCTTCGATGAGGTACGTTACCTGGTCAGTCGGGTGAGCGGCACTCTGGCTGTTTTTCTGCTGCTGGTCACAATGATCTGTATGCTGGCCTCCCCGATATTGATCCGCCTGTTTGCTCCCGGTTTCATGGATTACCCTGAAAAGCTTTTGCTGGCCGGAGAGATGCTGAGAATTACTTTTCCTTATCTCTTGCTGATCTCATTGACGGCCCTGGCTGGCTCCATTCTCAACAGCTATAACCGGTTTGCAGTGCCTGCTTTTACCCCGGTTCTGCTGAATCTCAGCCTGATTGGCGCCACACTGTTTCTGACGCCCTGGTTTGATGAGCCTGTTATGGCTTTGGCCTGGGGGGTTGTGATAGCCGGCGTATCTCAGTTGCTCATGCAAATTCCTTTCCTTTTACAGATTCGTTTGCTGCCTGCTCCAAAATGGGATCATAAGCATGAAGGTGTCAGGCGAATCATGAAACTGATGATTCCTGCACTATTCGGGGTATCGGTCAGCCAGATTAATTTATTGTTGGATACCGTACTGGCTTCTTTTCTGGAAACCGGGAGTGTGTCCTGGCTTTATTATTCTGACCGCCTGTCAGAGTTGCCACTGGGTGTTTTTGGTATTGCCATTGCTACAGTGATACTGCCCAGTCTCTCTCGAAAACATTCGGAGGACTCCGTAGGGCAGTTCTCAAAAACACTGGACTGGGCCATTCGTCTTGTCTTGTTAATTGGTGTTCCTGCCGGTGTGGCGTTATTTATTCTGTCAGAGCCTTTGTTGGCAACATTGTTTGATTATGGCGAAATGCAGAACCGGGATGTCATTATGGCAGGTATGAGTCTGAGAGCTTATTCTCTCGGGCTAATTGCCTTTATGCTGATTAAGGTGCTTGCACCGGGCTATTTTGCCCGACAGGACACCAAGACTCCGGTCAAAATTGCCATTGTGGCGATGGTGGCCAATATGGTTTTCAATTTGATGCTGGTTTTCTGGCTCAAACATGCTGGTCTGGCTCTGGCTACCACTTTATCCGCCTTCTTGAATGCCGGGTTGTTGTTCTGGGGATTAAAGCGCTCGGGGGTATTGACTCCAGAATCGGGTTGGCTGCTGCTCTTGGGACGTTTGCTCTTTGCGAATCTGGCTATGGCTTTATTGTTGCTCTGGATGGCAGGTGATACTGTCTGGTGGCTGGATGCAACACTCTGGCAGCGAGCACTGGAAATGACGAAGGTTGTCATTGCAGGGCTGTCTGTATACCTGGTGGCACTGTTAATTGCCGGTGTGAGACCTGCTCATTTCAGGCATTGATCGCTCGTATCTGGCAGGTGTATTTTTTCTGTATGTCACGCGTTCTTTGCTAAGTTTCATGAGCTGAGCCGTCAGCTCATGAAAAAAGAGCGGTGATTTCATGAACATGGCTCTTAAGTCCAAAACGCTCCTGAGATATAATCCCTGCTTTTGCCAGCCTAACAGAGAATAAACCGCCCAATGCAGTTGATTCGCGGAATGCACAATATCAGACCAGAGCATCGCGCCTGTGTTGCGACTATTGGTAATTTTGATGGTGTTCATCTGGGGCACCGCACTATCCTGGAGACACTGCGACAGCAGGCCTTCGAGTTGGGCGTCAGGGTCTGTGTGATCACTTTTGAGCCTCAGCCCCGGGAGTATTTTCAGGGCGATCAGGCGCCGACAAGGCTTTCCAGTCTGAGAGAAAAACTGACTCTTCTGGAAGAAGCTGGCGTTGATGAGGTACTTTGTCTGCCTTTTAATCAGAAGCTGCAGAACCTGACACCGGACGAATTTGTTATGAAGGTACTGGTGGATGGGCTGGATATACGCTATCTGATAGTGGGTGATGATTTCCGCTACGGGCTGAACCGGCAGGGAAACTTTGCTCATCTGAGAAAAATGGGCGATCAGTTCGGGTTTGAAGTCTGTGATACACGAACCGTATCCATGGATATGGACCGTATCAGTAGTACCCGGATTCGTGAACAGCTGACGGGTGTGGATCTCGAAGCGGCAGAAAAACTGTTAGGACGTCCCTTTACCATGATGGGGCGTGTCATTAAAGGCCAACAGTTGGGAAGGCAGTTGGGCTTTCCGACAGCAAATATCCGTGTCTGCAGGCAAACACTGCCCATACAGGGCGTGTTTGCCGTCAGGGTATGGTTAGACGGGCGAAGCCATGATGCAGTAGCGAACCTGGGCGTCAGGCCTACCGTGAATGCTACCCGGGCCATGCTGGAGGTGCACCTTCTGGACTACCAGGGTGACCTTTATGGTCATACTTTGCGGGTTGAATTTATCAAGAAGATCCGCAATGAGAAAAAGTTTGAATCGCTGGATGCCCTCAAGGCAGCGATTGCTGATGATGTAGAAGCCGCAAGAAGCTTCTTTCACCAAACAGCCTGATGAGTTTATTAACATTTTTCATCCATTCTCTACGGTGGAAAATGTTGCAGTGAAGATTGACGAGGAACGTCGTTCAGATTTCCCTGAACGGAAGTTCTTAAAACAGTTTGGGATGACTTTTGTGAGCTATGAACATTTGTGTCTGGCAATTAAGCCCGCGAACTGTCTGGTTCACAAGACGTGTGATGATGAGATCCAACTATGACCGACTATAAGCATACATTGAACTTGCCGGAGACTGATTTCCCGATGCGTGGAAATCTGGCCAAGCGTGAGCCTGAAATGCTCAAACGCTGGTACGACGAAGAGCTTTACGAAGAGATTCGCAAGGTGTCTGACGGTCGTGACAAGTTCATTCTGCATGATGGCCCTCCGTACGCCAATGGCAACATTCATATCGGTCACGCGGTCAATAAAATCATCAAGGACATGATCATCAAGTCCAAGACCCTCAGCGGTTTTGACGCGCCTTACGTGCCAGGCTGGGACTGTCACGGTCTGCCAATCGAACACAAAGTCGAGGGCATGCTGGGCAAGGCGGGTGACAAGGTTGATTTCAAAACTTTCCGTGCCAAGTGTCGAGAGTATGCTGCCAGGCAGGTTGATGGCCAGCGTGAAGACTTTAAGCGCATGGGTATCCTGGGCACCTGGGACAAACCGTACCTGACCATGGATTTCCAGACCGAAGCCGACATTATTCGGGCGCTGGGCAAGATAACGGACAATGGTCACCTGGTAAAAGGTTATAAGCCTGTTTACTGGAGTGTGGTCGGTGGCTCTGCTCTGGCTGAAGCTGAAGTGGAATACCAGGAAAAAACCTCCACCCAGATTGATGTGCGTTACGCTGCTCTGGATGAAGCTGAACTGCTTTCTGCTTTTGATTTTGAAACTCAGGATCAGGGTGAAGGTGAAGTTGCGGTAGTTATCTGGACCACCACTCCCTGGACTCTGCCATCATCCCAGGCAGTGACTCTGGGGGCAGAGCTGGGTTATGCCTTGATACAGTGTCAGGTTAACGGTCAGCCTGCACGACTGATTCTGGGCGAGCAGCTGGTTGAGTCTGCCATGCAGCGTTATGGCATTGAAGATTACACTATTATTGCCCGCAGTCTGGGTGCCCGACTGGAAGGCAAAAAAGTTGCTCATCCTTTCTACCATCGCGAAATTCCACTGATCCTGGGTGATCATGTCACTACGGATGCAGGTACAGGCTGTGTTCATACAGCACCTGACCATGGTGTGGACGACTTTAATGTCGGCAAAAAATACGGCATAGACACACTGAACTATCTGGACGATGCCGGTATTTATCGCAGTAATGTTGAATTGTTTGCCGGTGAGCATGTTTACAAAATCGATCCAAAGATTGTGGACGTGATTGAGGAAAAAGGTCGTCTGCTGGCTCAGGCCAAAATGGTACACAGTTATCCACATTGCTGGAGAACCAAGACGCCACTGATTTTCCGTGCGACACCACAGTGGTTTATCAGCATGGAGAAAGAAGGCCTGCTGAAAACAGCTATGAAATCTCTGGATAATGTACAGTTCACTCAGGACTGGGGACGCAATCGTTTGGAGTCGATGCTGGGACAGAGTCCTGACTGGTGTGTCTCACGTCAGCGGACCTGGGGGGTGCCTATTGCTCTCTTTATCCACAAGGAAACCGAAGAGCTGCACCCAGAGACTTCTGCCCTGATAGAAAAGGTTGCCCTGAGAGTTGAACAGGAAGGCATGGATGCATGGTTTGACTTGCAGCCTGCGGACCTTCTGTCAGCAGAAGATGCTGAAAACTACGTTAAGGTAACGGATACTCTGGATGTCTGGTTTGACTCGGGTGTAACTCATTATTCTGTACTGGATCGTCGCGATGGTTTGCGTTCACCTGCGGATATTTATGTAGAAGGTTCTGACCAGCATCGTGGCTGGTTCCAGTCTTCCCTGAAGACCGGAATTGCTACCAAAGGCGTGCCTCCATACAAGCAGCTGTTGACCCATGGTTTCACTGTCGATGCCAATGGTCGAAAGATGTCGAAATCACTGGGTAACGTCATTGCACCTCAGAAGGTGTTCAAATCCCTGGGTGCCGATATTCTACGTCTGTGGGTTTCTGCGACTGATTACACTGCAGAAATGACTGTATCTGACGAGATCCTCAAGCGCACGGCAGACAGCTATCGTCGTATTCGCAACACGGCTCGTTTCCTGCTGTCTAACCTGAACGGCTTCAACCCTGAAACCGACAGTGTGGCCTGGGACGATATGTTATCTCTGGATCGTTGGGCAGTTGATCGTGCCATGCGCCTTCAGGAAGAAGTCATTGAAGGGTATGACAGTTACAACTTCCTGAATGTTTATCAGAAAGTGCATAACTTCTGTTCTCTGGATCTGGGTGGTTTCTATCTGGATATCATCAAGGACCGTCAGTATACGACTCAGTCAGACAGCCTTGCGCGTCGTAGCTGTCAGACTGCGATGTTCCATATTATGGAAGCATTTGCTCGCTGGATTGCTCCGATCACAAGCTTTACGGCCGATGAAATCTGGCAGGCTATCCCTGGCAAACGCAGTAAGTCTGTGCTGTTGGAAACCTGGTATGACGACCTGAGAAGCCTGGAAGGTGATGAGTTGGGTCGTGACTACTGGAATTCAGTCATGACAGTAAAGCATTCTGTCAACAAAGCTCTTGAAGATGCTCGTAAAGAGAGCGTTATCGGTGGTGGTCTTGAGGCAGAAGTCACTTTGTATGCTAATGATGAACTGCTGGAAGCTCTGGGCAAGCTGGGTGATGAGCTGCGCTTTGTCCTGATAACTTCTCAGGCTGAACTGAAGCCTCTTTCAGAAGCAGCAGGCTCCGACGCTGTGGATACTGATATTGAAGGTCTGAAAGTTGCGGTTCGCAAGTCCGAACATGAAAAGTGTGACCGCTGCTGGCACCGTCGTGAAGACGTTGGCACTATCGAAGCACACACTACTCTTTGTGGGCGTTGTGTAGAGAATGTTGAGGGTAAAGGCGAAGTTAGACAATTTGCCTGATATCTTGAATGAAGCCTGAAGAAATGCCCGACACTGTTCGGGCATTTTTTTAAGCTGAACTTGCTAATGCACGTGGCTGTTAATGGGGGAATGCGAGTGGCGTTGCTATTGGCAAAAATAGTGGTCTCGGTGGCGGCGGTAATGGCTCTTTCGGTCATTGCAGAACGGGTCAGTACCCGAGTGGCGGGCGTACTGTCGGGTTTTCCTCTGGGTACGGCTATCACCATTTATTTTATTGGTCTTGATCAGGGGCCAGATTTTGTAGCCGAGGGGGCTTTCCATACTTGCCTTGGATTTGTTGCTTCACTAATGCTGGCAGTCAGCTGGTATCTGGTCAGCCAGAAAATCAGAGAAGGGGCGGCTTTTTATGCAGCGCTCATTTCAGTCCTGGTCTTTCTGATCATTGCTCTGGTCTTGAAGTTCATCCCGGCCAATCATTTGACCGCACTCTTGCTGCCGTTTTTAGGCATCTATCTGTCTGTACGGTTTCTGGCGCCTGTAAAGAATATCAAGATTGAAGGTCGAGCTCGTTCCAGTTGGAAGCTTCTGCTGATAAGGGCGGTGCTTGCCACATTGATTGTTTTGCTGATTACAGGTGTAGCGGAAAGTGTGGGTGCGACCTGGTCAGGGCTGTTCAGTGCATTTCCTGTCACTGTTTTTCCGCTGATATTAATTATTCATAAGACTTACGGACCATTGCATGCTCAGACACTGATCAAGAATTTTCCCTACGGATTGGGCTCACTGGTGCTCTACGCCTATTCCATTCACTGGAGCTATCCCTCTTTAGGGGTGAAATTTGGTACAATCGTTTCTCTTCTGGTGGCTGTACTGTATATGGTGGTTATCTATTTCTGGACCACAAGAGCAGCGAGTCAGGCAGTGGAAAGGTAAGTTTCTTTGGTTATTGTCTTAGAATATTATCTTCTATTTCGGTTTGTTACCATATCGTTATTTATGTGACTCGACATAAGATTTAGACTGGGACAGGCTAGTGCCCATGGCAAATGAACAATAGTTTAAAACAGGGCCTCAATGGTATGAGAAACAAATCCTGGGGAATGCTCCACTGGTTGTGGATCAGCGGAGTGGTTCTGATTCTGGATCAGGTGGTCAAGCACCGCATAGTAGACAGCTTTTATCTTTATGAGCAGATGACTGTCATTCCATCCTTTTTCTCACTGACTCTGGCCTATAATACCGGCGCTGCTTTCAGCTTTCTGAGTGATCAGGGCGGCTGGCAACGATGGTTTTTTGTTGCTGTGGCGGCAGTCGTCAGCCTGATGCTGGTCAGCTGGCTTATCCGGATGAAGAAAGAGGAAAGCTGGCAGGCTTGCTCAATGGCTCTGATACTCGGAGGTGCTCTGGGCAATCTCTATGATCGGGTCATGAATGGCTACGTCGTGGATTTTCTGCTGGTGTATTATGATGGCTGGTATTTCCCATCCTTCAATCTGGCCGATGTGGCGATCACCATCGGAGCTGCCATGCTGATTCTGGATATGTTCCGGTCTCATCCGGAAACCAGTCAGAACTGAGTTTTATGGGATGATGAGGCGGCCGACATCTAGGAGCCTGACCGAGAATAGCGCTTGAGCATAAAGTTCAGTAGAACGAGGCAAATTTTTCACTCAATTTGTGCGAATAGTTGACCTATTTAAACAAATTGAGTGGAAAGTATGGCCGTTCTTTCTGGACTTTAGGCCGAGCTGTCTATTCTCGGCCAGGCTCCTAGGATGCGGCTGCCAATGTCTTTGAATGGATTTTTCGAAAGCAGGTTTAGAAAAATAATGTCTGATGTTGTGGTAGGACCAGGAAGGCAGGTAACTCTGCACTTTGCTCTGAAGCTGGAAGACGGGCAGGTGGTAGACAGCAACTTTGATAGTCAGCCTGCCACCTTTGTCGTCGGTGATGGCAATCTGCCTAAGGGGTTTGAACAGGTTATCTATGGTTTGTCAGTGGGAGGTCAGGGCAGTTACAGAGTGCCACCCGCTGGTGCCTTTGGTATGCCTAACCCGGAGAACATCAGGGAATTTTCCAGAGACACTTTCTCTGGCGATATGGAACTGCAGGAAGGTTTGGTGGTTTCATTTGCGGACGCTGCCAATACTGAGCTGGCTGGAGTTGTCACAGGTCTGACAGACAGCCATGTTGAGGTGGACTTCAATCACCCACTGGCAGGTAAAGAGTTGTTGTTTGAAGTGAAAATTCTGAATATCACTCAAGCAACTCATACACCAGAAAAGAGTGCTGAGGCATGAAAATCAGGCTGGCAAATCCCCGGGGATTCTGTGCAGGCGTTGACCGGGCTATCGACATCGTTAATCGGGCTCTGGATGTTTTTGGGCCTCCTGTCTATGTGCGTCATGAGGTTGTTCACAACAAGTTTGTGGTAGAAAACCTCAAAGACCGTGGCGCCATATTTGTCGAAGAGCTTCATCAGGTACCGGATGATGTGATTGTCATTTTCAGTGCCCATGGTGTATCCAAAGCTGTTGAAGCGGAAGCTGATCGCCGTGGTCTGAAAGTTTTTGATGCTTCCTGCCCACTGGTCAAAAAAGTCCATATGGAAGTGGTTCGCTACTCTCGTGATGGCATGGAGTGTGTACTTATTGGTCATGATGGTCATCCCGAAGTGGAAGGTACTATGGGTCAGTACGATGACTCCAAAGGCGGGAAAATGTATCTCGTTGAAACAGAAGACGATGTACAGAAGCTTGAAGTGAAAGATCTTGAACATCTTGCTTATGTCACCCAGACAACGCTTTCCATGGACGACACCGCCCGGGTGATTGATGCCTTGAGAGCCAAGTTTCCGAAAATTCAGGGACCACGCAAAGATGATATCTGCTATGCCACACAGAATCGTCAGGATGCTGTGAAAGCTTTGGCAACAGAGTGCGATGCTGTGTTTGTTGTGGGTTCTGTTAACAGTTCTAATTCCAATCGTCTTCGTGAGTTGGCAGAAAGAACCGGTGCCTTTGCCTACCTGGTCGATGGTGCGGACGATATTCAGCCTGCGTGGCTGGAAGGTAAACAAAGCCTGGGTATCACAGCCGGTGCTTCGGCTCCGGAAGTGCTGGTTAAAGGCGTTAT
Organism: Endozoicomonas sp.; assembly: GCF_051008435.1. Lineage (GTDB taxonomy): Bacteria > Pseudomonadota > Gammaproteobacteria > Pseudomonadales > Endozoicomonadaceae > Endozoicomonas_A. The sequence goes on from NZ_JBPCXO010000344.1 coordinate 12,260, forward strand.
CAATCGTTTGATTGAATTAGGTGCAGAAGAGCCTGAAGAGCTTGAAGGCGAAGAAGAGAATGTTGTTTTCACCATGCCTAAAGAGCTTCGGATTGTAGAAGCCTGATACATCAATTAGCAGGACTTCAGGTGTTTACCCAATTCTCTATCTGAAGTTCTGATACTCTTTCAAACTCTTTTGTATTGTTGGTTACAACAGTGAGGTTCAGGCTGAGAGCATGCCCTGCTATCAGAGTATCTACGGGACCTATTGGTGTGCCAAGCTTTTTCAACTCACTTCTTACGTTCCCTGAGTGCTTGGCAGCACTTTGATCAAAGCTCAGGATAGGCAAAAGGGCAGTAAAGGCCTCAATGGCTTTTAGCTGTCTGTCAGGGTTATTGGATTGGAAGGCTCCATACATTAGCTCGTAGTAGGTTAAGGCTGAAATGGCTACTGAATTGATGTGTTCTGTTAAGGCTTGTGCAACTTCTTTGGGTCTATTGTTTAACGTATAGATGCAAGTGCATGTGTCCAGGAGGTAACTGATCATTTCAATGGCTCCCTTTCTTGATGCTCTCCCTGATCTCGTTCAAAGGGTTCAGGCTGGAGTGCTTCCAGCCTTTTAAAAACATCATCCCAAGTATTTTCGATGGGTGTAATGATTAATGATTTGCCTTCTTTTCGAATATTGACTTTCTTTATGTCACTGGAGAAAGCCAGTTCTTTAGGCACTCTGACCGATTGAGTTTGGTTGTTGAGAAAAATGGTTGTTTCCATGATCAATCCTTATTTCAATAGGGTATATATATCTGTGTATATACAGATTAGCAGAGTGAACTGATAGTGTCAGAATAATGTGGCTGCTTTCATTTTAATGCAGGGTGGGTTTGTTATTCTGATTTTTCTAACTAGGAAGTTTCGCTATGACTTTTCAAACTGATTCTGCCTTCAAACCAAGAATGATGGGTGCTGTGCCTGTACTTGAAATTGATAACGGTTTTGCCAAAGCGATGGTTTCCCTGCAAGGGGGGCAGGTCTTAAGTTATCAGCCAAAAGGTCAGGAAAAAGTCCTCTGGATGAGCCCGTTGGCAGACATGTCAGAGGGTAAGGCGATTCGTGGTGGAGTCCCTGTATGCTGGCCTTGGTTTGGCCCTCGAAAGGAAGGTGGCCCCAATCATGGCTTTGCCCGCACCGAACTCTGGAAGCTGGAGCTGGCTGAAACTCTGAAAAATGATGAAACAAGAGTGGTGCTGTCTCTGCCCATTGAAAGTATTTCAGAATGGGAGGGGAATTCAGGTTTGAGAATAGAAATAATCGTGGGTGAAACATTAAAAATCAGTCTGACCTCTAAAAATACTGGCCAGAAGAAAGTAGAAATCAGTCAGGCTTTACACACCTATTTCACTGTTTCAAACACTGATCTGATCTGGATTGAAGGCTTGGACGGTGAGCGTTATCTGGATGAAGCCGATGAGAGTAGAGCCTGTATTCAAGAAGGGGATGTAACCATACAGGGGGAAGTCGACAGAACCTATATTGACGACACCGAAACCTGCATCCTTCACGACCCGGGGTTAGGCAGAAAAATCACTATCAAGAAATCTGGTAGCAATGGTACCGTTGTCTGGAACCCAGGACCGGTTCGCGCTGAAAAAATGCATGATGTGCCCACTCATGATTACAAGTCCATGGTTTGTGTAGAAACTATCACCCTCCCACAAGTTCCAGTAGAGCTGGAGCCTGGGCAAAGTCATGTTTTGACTGCTGAGATTTTTGTTGAGTGATTGGTTTTTTGTTTTAGGTAGGAAGCCCTCATTTTTGCTGAGGGCTTTTTTTGTGGTTAGTTCCAGGCGTTGGCGAGAGTTCCACTGCCGCCTCGTTGTCCCAGGGAGGTCAGAGTTATGGTGTCTCCGGCAGTTATCCCTGATGCACCGGTAGCTGTTGCAGTCAGGGTGTAAGCTGCTCCATTGGGAACAGCAATAGTAAGGTTGAAGTTTGCTTGGCCAGATTCAGGGCTTTGTCTGTGATAAACATCAGGTGCTCCATTATCTATACCTCCAACAGCAGCACTTAGATAGGAACCATTCTGAGCTCTGTGTCTTTCCATAGCATTTGCAAGCCCTACAAGCGAAGCACGCGCATCAGTAGTAGCGTTATCCTGAACGTATTGGTTATAGCTAGGAATTGCTACTGCAGCTAGGATTCCAATGATTGCTATAACAATCATCATCTCTATCAGGGTGAAGCCTACTTCTTTGGTTTTTACATCTTTCATGACTATCTAACCTGTCTCCAGTAACTGCTGCCTTCAAAATTCGGGCAAGCTACTTCTTCACCATCGGTTCCATTAAACATCAGGCATGTTGAGTCGCTTCCTGATGGTTCACCACCTGGTGGAGTTCCACCACCGCCACCTGGTGGAGTTCCACCACCGCCACCTGGAGGAGGATTTTCACCACCGCCACCTGGAGGAGGAGTTTCACCACCGCCACCTGGTGGAGGAGTTGCTCCATCTTTTCGTAAGCGAATGAATACGCTGGCATCGACAATACCATTGGTATTAATCCGGTCGCGATCAATAACGTGTCCGTCCAGACTTGCTTTCCATGCCCAACTTCGGCCAGTTACTGCTGAACAAGTGTTTGTAGCATCCGACTCGGGTGTAAAGCTGCTGAAATAAATTCCACTGTTATAAATAGTGGGGTCACTCAGAACTTTTTCATGCAAGCCAGGTATGGTCGACATTCTGAGATACCAACCGTTCTCAAGAGTGTCAGAGCCTGTTGGTACAGATGTCACATGATCGCCATCACTATTTTGTGAGTAACTGATTTCTACCAGATCGTTATTATTCACGTTGTACATAGTATGTTCAGGTACAGATAGTTTGGACTTATGGTTGCCGTCGTTGCTGTCAGGACTAAAACTGGGGTTGTATAACTCCTCACTGGTAATGAAGAAAAAGCGATCTTCAGTATGCTGGTTGATTCTTCCCAATGGGTCAGAGCGTTTTCCACTGCCCATGGCAATACCAATATTAAGGCGTCCGTTTCTTCCGAAAGTTGTAATATCGGGGCGAGTATAGAACTTGCGCGCGTTCTGTGCTTGTATGGTCTGAGATGTGCCTTGAGCCGTTGGATAACCGATGTATGCCATGACACCATCGTCGGTATCCCAAGTACCACTGTCGTCAGAGTCACTTGGCCAGACGAGATTATCCAATTCACTTCTTGATGTAACAGTGCAATGAGAGTTGCTGTATACACCTTCAGAATTTGAAATGGGTATGCACTGATTCAGGTATAAGCGCCAAATCTGACCTCCAGTATCTCCGAAAAAAATCTGATCGGGGAATCCATCACCCTGAACATCCGCCAGGCTAACCCCTCCAGGAATACTGTATTGCATCTTATCCAGTTTTAGTGAGGCAGTATTATCAGGACTTGCATGCCATAAGAGCTCTCCCGAACTTGCATCAACAATGTATATTGCATTACCCATTGTGTCTGTCTTGTAAATTGCAGAGGCATCCTGACTGTTATCGTAGCCGCCCGAAAAGACAAGTACATCGATGGTTTCAGTAAAGTTACTGCTGGTTTTGTTATCTGTCGAGCTGTCGAATGTCTTGCCTATTCTAATTTTTGTTTTAATGGGTTTAGACCAGGTTTGTCCAAGGCGACTGAAATTACCATCACCTCCCCGAATAAACCAAAGCATTTTAGGGTTGTTTAAATCCGTTACATCCAATGCATAATAATTGCGTCCGCCGCGACGCATACCCACATAGGCATAAATAAACTCACCAGGGTTCAAAGTGTCGCTGGGTATCAGTTTAGTATCGCTGTCATCATCGTAGTCCAGAGTGTCTGCACCACCATAAATTACACCATTACCATTTAAATCATTGACCCATAAGGTAATGTCACCATCCAAACCATAGGGTCGACCTTGCTGTCCAGGTACGCGGCTTGTTGTATTGTCTTCCTCGAGAGTATCCAGTATTGGCAACAACTCTTGTGGAATAAACGAGAAGTATTCCATGTTGTGCTCTTGACCGGATATAGGGGTGGTGTTGAATGCATGGAACATTCCGTCATTACTTCCAATGAACAGAGCAAGCTCTAGGTTTTCTTCACTGCAGCTGTAGAGGTTGTCTTCAGTTTGATTACGACAACGGTAATTTGCCAATGCAGGTGTTGAGTGAAGGGGGTCTCCCATCCAGGTGTTAGGGTTTCTTACCCAGTTTATTAACTCATTCCTTCTAGAAACATTGGCATCGTCCAGGCCAAAAAGGTCTGGTGTCAGATTTGAATTCGTTACTTTCAGTTGTTGGCTATCGGCTGCAATAGAGATGGATGTGCCGGCAGGATTCTGGCCGACATAGGTGAAAATTTTACGGTTGTCTATAGAATTCAAACGACTGGCTGCACCACCTACATCAACATTCTTTCCATCTTGCGTAGCGCTCCAAAAACTCTTGGAAGCGTCAGCAAAGAAACCTGTTTCCTGATCGATAGCCGGTAAAGGGGGGGTACTTCCGTCATAAATTTCTGTGGAGTCATTACTGTCAGTGAGCAACTGGTACTTTTTAAGGTTTCCTATCCAGCGATCGGTGAGAGAGGGCTTGAAGACGCTGTAGAAAATCTTGTTCAAGTGCTGGGACTGGTTGAATGAGTTTGCAGCAACGCCTGGTGCTGCAAAAGTACTTTCCTTATCAAGAATGCCATTAACGATGTCAGTGAAAGCATCTGCAAGATCCTGAGCGTTGCTTGCCTCATAGTAGCCTGCTTCGCTATCGGGCTTGGTTCTGTCTCTTCCCTGATAGGCTAAATTCTGCATGAACTGTTTGGCGTTCTGATCAGCTTGTGTTGCAAAAGCGATTGTGTGAGTGGTTACTACGTTATCAGAGTCAACAGTATCGACAAGATCATTCGTAGCCATCCAGTTTGCCAGAGATCTACCACACTTTTCACCATCGTAGTATGCATCTCCAGAACAAGTCTGGCCAATAAGGCTGGCAATACCATTTTTGGCTGTATTGGTATTACTATTTGCTTGTCCGTCAGTCAGTAATACGAGATGGTTAGATTGACAGGAGTTAACGATGGGGCTGTTGCTTCCTCCAAAGCTGCTTGTGTAGTAATTGGCAGCATCGTACATGCTCGGAACAATGGGGGTTCCTCCTCCAGCCGACATATTTTCAACAAGGGATACAAGATGATCTTTAACTCTGTAGCCTGCACTTGTGTCGATGCCTCCGTTTGCAACTTTGAGTATCAATCGAGGGGAAGAGGAGGGGCTATTGTCGTAACTTCTTACATGTCGTTCACCACCTGTGGCCTTAAGGATCAAGGTCAGATTATTGCCAGCCTGCCAGCCATTCCTGCTGATGACTTCAGTGATGACATTTTTTATATCTGGTGAGCGATAGGTGGTGCCAGTACTCCAGCTTTCCTGAATTGACCAGTCAGCCTTTGCAGAAGTTAAGCTGCTGCGATGTGTGATATTTCTGTAGCCACTGGCAAATGCTGACGAAGTATCCTGATCCTCTGCCTGAATGCGGATAGACATGTTGCCTGATTTATTATTATGTGAGGTTAACTCAAGATAGGCTTCCAGAATGGTGGCATTTTTCTTCAGGGGTAATCTTGGATAATGAAGACCGCCTGTAGAATAGGTGCTGGAATTACCACCCATGCGGATTTCATTGTTATATAAATATATACCTCCGCTAGAGTTCCACTCATAGGCATCCTGATCTGAACCATTAATACGTGTATTAATGGTAGAAGTTATGCAACCTGCTCCGTTTGCGGGTGGAGTGTACTGAACCACAAGGCGAGGCTTTTTAGCATTGTTTCCGTCAATGCTGTAGGCAGTCCGGTTTCCACTGCCAGAGCTCTTGCTGATATAAAAGGTGCTGCTGTCATTTCCACACCAATTACTATCGTTAACAACCTCTTGAAGCAAGGTTGCTACATCGACCTCATGAACACTAGGGTCTTCGGAAGTTCCCTCAGACCAGCTTCCGGGGGTCCAGGATATTGGGCCATATTTTTGCCTGCTGCTGAGATTCTGATGACTTTGAGAAAATGGGGTATTGTGGTTGCCCGTCGGCTTTCCTGCATAGATATTAAGAGAGACAGAGTCAGAACTATTCTCAGTGGAGGTAAATTCTATTTTTGCACTGTTAATTGTTGAGCCACTGGGTATACCAACTGACTGGAAGCGAACACCCGCTATTTTTTCTGTAATGCTCTCGGGTACAGAATATTTTATATATAACTTAGGGGCAGAGTTTGCATTGTTTCCATTAGCGTGTTCTTTATATATATGGCGATTTTCTGGTGACCCTCCAATGACTTCCATAAACAGTGCCAGATTATTCAGCTTCTCACCAGCAGTCCAGTTGAGTGATGAATCATTTAGAATTGATTGTATAACATTTGATATATCTTCAGTTTCTCCGTTGGTATTATCTGACCAATCATCAGGAGTCCAAATATAACTAGCGGAAGTTCGGGCTCTATGGCCATAACTACTATGGTTTGGTCCCATAGGTTGTGGGTTTTTCGCCAGCTCCGCATCAATTTTAATTTCTACAAACTCATCTGTGGTATTCGTGCTGCGAAATTTAATATGGGCCTCTTCGATAATAGCGTTGTGCGGTATATCGAGATTTCTGAAATAAAGCCCATTCAATTGAGTATTATAAAATGAATAGTATGATGTGTTATACCAGATTGAACTATCTATAATTAGCCCTTCAGGGCTATCATAATAATGCTCAAGCTGATATGTCTGTTCTTGATCGTTTATAGCAGGGTTACTTTCTTCACCAAGAATCAGGATATTCGAAGATGTGGTTACGGCTCCTGTTGTTAGATCCTCAGTAGCATCGTCAGTCGAATCTAAAAGTTCAGGTGTTCCAGCCAGAAGAATATCTGAACCGTAAAGTGCATCAATATCCGAAACAGGAAAAGTAAGTCGGCTTGATTCTCCTGATCGAGCGTGCAATTTCATTAAGCCCGCATTAATATCAGATGCATTTGCCATAATGTCGCCAAATGACTGTTTGAGAACATCAAGACGAGAGTCTTCTCCATAGCCAGCATCGTAGTTATCTGTAAGTGACCAATCCATCGAACCTGAGTTATCTAGGATGAATAGAACATTGGGCTTAATTGAGCTGTCATAATTAGGATTGCTCAAAAAAATATCGGTATCATCACTCCAGGTTGAAGTGCTGGAGGTCAGTAAAAGAGACGTAAGTAGCGTTATATTTATTGATTTAAGTTTCATGGAGGCTGTTCCTATTACTCCAGTACGGCTTTAATAAAACCAGCCTCAAGTTCTGTGACTGTATTCGCGTTATTCATATTTGCATTGCTGACAGTTCGAAAGCGGTAGAGCTTAAGACCATCCGAACGCAAACCTTGTCCCTGGACAATGCCTACTCGAGTGGTGGTTGCCTGAGCTGTAACTTGAGAACCAGAGGTGTCAGTAAATGTGAAATCTTGTGTGTATTCGTCTTCTCCTGCCTGATCAACAGCAAACTTAAAGTTCATAGCGTTTTCATTCTGGCTTAAGCCGCTTTCAGCAGCTTGAAACGTTGAGTTTTTTTGTTGAACTGTCAGAGAAATGCGCTGATCCAGTGTTGAATAGCGTACTGATCCGATTGCAATAACGGTGACCAGAAGCAAGATAATCAAAGAGATGAATAGAATTGCACCTCTTTCAGAGTTATAGGGGGCTCTTGTATTCATTTCTGATTATCCCCGATTTCTTAAGTTAATTGTTGTGGTAAAAACTCTTCTGAGGAGACGGTCATTAGCAACAAATTGATCATTTGCACCAGCCGTATTCAGAATAGGGAAAGTTTGCTGATTAGCCTGAGGAAGTACAACTGCTCTGGAGACGGCAATTAGACTGATTCTGACTTTTCTTAGGTTTTGCCATTGGCAGTCACCTGCGGCATTACCAAAGTCGTTTATGTCGCAGTATCTCAGGGCACTATTATCGATAACGCCATACAGAACTTGCATGTTTTCAATGCCGTCGACCATGTCAACACCATCACGGCGCAGTGTCGTTCCGTTAATGTCGTATATTAGACCTTGTGGTGCACCTCCTACCATGCTGCCCACTCTAAATAATGGATGTCTCTGATTACATGGGGTATTCGGAGTACATGTAGCTTGGAGAACCATATCACTGGTATCAATATTTTGTTGTGGGGTGATTTGAGTCGTATTTACCGCACCCGCATTTGGAGTAAATATGGCAACGTTCTGGCAGTCGGAAACAAGGAATATATCATTGGCATCGTATGTAACAGAGTTTTCGAGAGTGATATTACCCGCAGCAAAAAAATTGCTGACTTCAGTATCAGCAAACTCTTCTGATGCTGTAAACATCATTAAAGTATCATTGTTTGTGCCATTGCCTTCTGTTCCGCCTAATGCCTGAGCTGCAAAATTGAGCACGGAATTATTCATTGAGGTCATAGTAGATGGCGCACAATCTCCCTGGAAGCCAGCCATTCTGATGTCACGCTTAATCATATCCATAGCTATTCGAGCACTCTCTCTGATTTCAGAAAGTGCAGTTTCAGTCGCATTGGAGTTTAATGAGTCAGCAAACATTCGGGTTACTCCCAGCATTAATAGAGCGCTAAGAGCAATTGCTACCATGAGTTCAACAAGGCTAAGACCCAATTGTTTTGAATTGTTTGACTTCATATTTCAAAACCCATTTCGTAGCTTCGTTGTAAAAGTTGTCTTGATCCGCTATCGGATTCCTGCCAGTTGATTGTCAGAGTAAATTGGTTATTGTTCTGTGTTAACGTTGCCGTGGCACCGGCAATTGAGGGCTGCCAGTTGTTGCCATCCAACCCTATGTTATTCACATCAACAATATGATCCAGCCACTCTCTGATATCATGCGCTGCAAGTTGATCTGGATTGCAGCCTCCAGCAAAGATACAGGCAGGATCATTAGGGGCAGCTAGCTGCCCATTTCCGTAGCTACCATCGAGAGCTGCTTCTCTGTTATTTCTCATCCTCTCCGCCAGGTCATATGCTAGAAGGGCTGCTTGTGTTCTTGAGGCTGCCCCTTGAGAAGATTGACTACCGAGAAGCTGAAGACTGGCCATTCCCAGAAGTCCGATGGCCAAAACCAGGACCGCTACAAGAATTTCAATGAGAGTAAATCCCTGTACCTTCTTTGAGGTGAATTTATTCTTGATCATTGTATCCTCGCTTGTCCGGAACCATTCAGCTGAATCGTTCCACAGAAGGCTGCGCCTCTGGCGTCACAAATAGTTAGTTGAATAGGTACGTTAATTTGCCCGTCTTGGCCAAAATCAACTTGGGCTAAATTGACTTGATTGCCTCCTTCAAGAGGAGCAAAAATCTGAAGAGCGTTTGCATTGTCAACATCTAGGACAATAAACCCTGTTGACCAGTCAACACTATTACAATTCGCCTGATCGTTTGATCCACAAACCCTTATATCTGTATTTCTTGCCGATGCTTCGCTTCGTGCGAACTGAAGCGCACCCAAAATACGGTTGGTCTGAGATGTAATCCTGCTGTTCTGGATCGATGTATCGAAGCTGGGATAGGCAATACTGGCCAGAATCGCCAGTATTGCTACGGTGATCATCAGCTCTATCAATGTAAAGCCGGAATATTTAGCTGGAATTTGAACATCCATGAGAAAGTAATTCTTATTCTTGGTTATCGGTGCTTCTATGCACCAGGCAGTGTGCTGCATCTTTGCATGGCAGAGTTGAACACAATGCATTTTCAGTTGGCAGTTGATACCGATAATCGGTAATTGATCCGGATAAGCTGCGGTAACTACGTGACTTTATGTGATCTATCGCAGGTTTTTATCCCTATAAATAACGAGGTTTTAGCCGCTAGTCGGTTGAAGTGATCTTGCTATCTGGCTCTCTGGTCGGGCTTTTCAGGTTTTCCCTCAAGTACAGCTAAAGTGCGTTATGAAGTTGGGAAACCTTCTTCCTCGCATTTTTATGAAAAATATTTTTCGCATTGTTCTTATTATTTTGAGGCGAGCAAAAAATGTTTTTCTTGCGCTATAGGCATCGGTGCAGGGAACTGATTATGGTGTTCGGACCCGGTCAAAAGCGGATGAGTAGAGCAGGGATGACTCTTCCTGAAATGCTGATCACACTGTCTGTTTTTGCAATTCTTATCGCTATTACAGCTCCCTCTTTGAAAGATATGCTGGCCGATCGTCGTGTAGCGGCCAATACTCAGTCGCTTTTTGGCAGCATGCTGCTGGCTCGCAGTGAGGCAATTAAACGACGCAGCCCGGTTTCAATCTGCAAGTCCAGTGACGGGACTGGGTGTGATAACTCACTCACTAACTGGAACACCGGGTGGCTGGTGTTTGAAGATGAAGACGCCGATGGGGCTCTGGAAGCAGATGATCGATTAATCAGAGTATTTGATGATTCAGATCCCCTTGTTTCAATGCAGTGGAACAATGGCAATACATTGGGCTTCAATCATCATGGTCAAGCCAGGAAGGCAGGCACTTTTACTTTATGCGAAGCCAATTCCAGTGGCTTTGAAGCCAGACAGATTGTCCTGAGTCTCACCGGTAGAGCAAGGGTGTCAGAGTCGGGAACGTGTAATTGATCAGATTGTGACAAGCAGTGAGGTGCGTATGAAAGGAAGTACACGCAACCTGAGCAGCCATGAGCGGCTGAAACAATTTTTCGTCGCTCTGGCTGACGAAAAGTTTTTCAATATAAAAAGAACGGTATACCAGAGAGGTATTGGCCTGATTGAGGTTATGGTGGCGCTTCTGGTGATATCGGTGGGTGTGCTGGGCATGGCTGGTCTTCAAACCAAAAGCCTTCAGCATAACCAGTTTGCTTATCTCCGCTCCCAGGCTGTCATTATCGTCAACGATATGATGGACCGAATTCGTGCTAACCGAACGATAGCGGCCAGTGACAGTGATTACGTTGTTACTGAGACGGAACATGTTGCTGCTGGTTGTACCACCAATGACTTTATTAATAGCTGCGAATCGGGATCCTGCAGCGAATCTCAACTGGCCACTTACGATTTGCAGCAATGGAAATTCCAGATGGCCTGTCAGTTGCCCGATGCAACAGGATCTATTGCTATAGAGAATACTTCCTCCGGCCGTGTTTATGTCATTACTCTGAAATTCAATGATTCCCATAGCGCTCAGGCAGCACGAGAAGTGGTGCTGAGGAGTGCTTTATGAATGTGGGCATAATCAGACAAGCAGGTCTATCTCTGGTCGAGATGATGGTGGCCATGCTGTTGGGTTTGATTCTAATAGCCGGTATTGGGCATCTTTTTCTCAGCGCCAATCGCACTTACCTATTGCAGGATGAACTGTCCCGTATCCAGGAAAACGCTCGTTTTGCTATTGACCTGATTGCTCGTGATGTTCGTATGGCGGGGTCAACAGGGTGTCCTTTCAGTTCTGAGTTGGCCAATGCAGTCTTTACCAGTACAGATAACCGTACCTGGATGGCTCATTTTGATAAGGGCATTCTGGGCATCCCACTGGCGAATAATTCCAGAGTCGATAGTGACGCCATATCAGAAAGTATTGTGATTCATAGAGTCGATCAAGAAAACAGCTTATCGGTTACCAGCCACAATACCGGAACAGCACGCATGACGCTTTCCGCCCCTCATGATTTTAATCAGGGTGATCTTCTTGCAGCTGTTCGCTCTGACTGTCAGGGGGTTTCTGTTTTCAAAGCAGGAGCCAATACTACGGGTTCAACCGTCTCTCATGAGTCAGGTACCAGTGGTACATTGTATAACTGTACCAGTCAGCTAGGCGGTACCTATAACTGTTTAACCTCTGCTGCTGATGCCAAAGGTGAGAATCATACAGGCTCACAGATCCTACCACTGTCGTCAGTTGTGTATTACCTGAGAGAAAGCAATGGTGTACCCAATCTATATCGCCGTTTGGCAGGCGAAACCACGTCCGGTGCCATAAATTCTGCTGAAGCTCTGCTCGAAGGGGTAGAGGGTTTAAACCTGCGTTATGGCTATGACAGTGATGCAGATGGTATTGCAAACCAATATCGAACAGCTGCCGATATTAGCTTATTCAGTCTGGATTGGCGAAACGTAACCAGTGTCAGAATGGAGATACTGGTTAGAAGCTTTCAGGAAGTCACCGATACCCCACAGTCCTATTTTTTTGCCGGTACTCGGGTAACGCCGACAGATAATTATTTACGCAGAAGCTTTGTGATCACGATGGAGTTGCGGAATCGTATTCCGCAGTGAGGGTAGCTCAATGAAGAGCTCAATGAAGAGTTCAATGAAGAGCTCAATGAAGAGCTCAATGAAGAGTTCAATGAAGAGTTCAATGAAGAGTTCAATGAAGAGTTCAATGAAGAGTTCAATGAAGAGTTCAATGAAGAGTTCAATGAAGAGCCAGATGAAGTATCAACAAGGAAGTGTTCTATTAGTCAGTCTGGTGCTGCTGTTGATTCTCACAGTGGCAGGCATTACTTCGATCAGAATGACCAGCCTGGAAGAGAAAATGACAGGTAACTTCCGAAATGAACAGTTGGCTTTTCACTCTGCAGAAGTAGCGGTTCTGGAAGCAGAAAGTCATGTTGCGAATACTGTTTTTTCTCTTTCAAACTTTGACTCAGGCTGTACTAATGGACTGTGCTTCAGCGGCACCAACAGCACAGACGTAGGAACTTGCATAAACGGCACTGCCAAGCCCTGGGAAGATGAGTCTGTCTGGACTACTTCTTCAAAACATCGAACCACGGTCATCAATCTGGCAGGCATTTCTGCACAGGCCAAATACATTGTTGAGTTCCGCTGCTATCTCCCCAAGGAAAGTGATGGTCCTATTCCTGATCCAGCCAGTTTCACTGACTGGGCCCAGTTTTATCGAATTACTGTTCTGGCCACCGGTGGCTCTACAGATGCCAGGGTGATGCTGCAAACCACTTATAAAAAGAATGACTAGAAGATCGTTGTCGTTTAAGCAGCCTTGAGCTAAGTAAGGAGTGCTGTCATGAAGATAATACAATCCCTGATAAACAGCTTGTTAATATGGGTGACTTGGTCATCCGTTGCATCAGCTGATCCTTCTTCCAATCTCTATTCTTCTGTTCCACCTTTATTAAGTCGAAGTTCAGAGCCTTTGGTGATGTTGGTCATGTCGGTTGATCATGAGCTGTTTAAAAAAGCTTATCCGGATTATTCCGATCTGGATGGTGATGGCCAGCTGGATGTGACCTATAAAGACAGCTTTAAGTACCTGGGTTACTTCGACAGTCAGTGGTGCTACTCCTACAGCTCTTCTAATGGTCGCTATTCACCCGTGTCACAAGCCACAGGAACAAATAACCACTTTTGTGAAACGTCGGCGGCGCAGTGGAGTGGCAACTTTTTGAATTGGGCCACTATGAGCCGGATAGATATCCTCAGAAGAGTGTTATTTGGTGGTAAACGCTCTTCAGATACCTCTTCGCTGACCGTTCTGGAAAGAGCCTATTTACCCAGAGATATTCACGCTTTTGTCAAAGTCTACAGTGGCAGTGATCTATCCAGTCTGACACCTTACAGTGGCTCAGTGAGCCTTTGTAATCTGGCAACCAGCGAAAATGGCGACCCTAAGATTCGTGTAGCCAGTGGTCAATGGCCCCGCTGGGCGTCAACTGAAGTTATCCAGTGCCAGTGGGGAGCTTCTAACAGTCCCTCCAGCAGTTATCTGTTAACAGAAAATACGGTTAGAGTAGAGTCCTGTGTTTCCGGCAAGGATGCATCAACCTCTGATCGTTGCAGACAATATCCCAATAATCAGGCAAAGCCCGTAGGCATACTGCAGCGCTATGGTGAAGACGGTAGTATTCGTTTTGGTCTGATCAGTGGCAGCTATGACAAAAATATTTCGGGTGGTTTGCTGCGCAGGAACATTTCTAAAATTGGCGGTAACGAGTCGTCTTCTGATGATGAACTGAATGCTTCAACCGGTATTTTTAACAGTTCTGTCAACGGTATTATCCAGCACATTAACAGTTTCAGAATTGCCAAATACAGCTACAGTCAGAATCAATATACCGATTGCAGTACTTATGGTATCTCGATCGATACGTTCAAATCAGGACGCTCAACTTATTCCAATCGACATTGCAGTAACTGGGGGAATCCTCTTGCTGAAATGTATCTTGAGGCCCTGAGGTATTTTGCTGGACAGTCATCATCCACCAGTGATTTTAATACCAACTCAGATGATCAGTTCGTCTCAGGTCTTTCCACTGAGTCCTGGATTTCTCCTGTTACCTCGGCGAATGCCTGCGCCACCTGTTCCATTATCCTGCTGTCCAGTGGACTGAATTCTTTTGATTCTGATGAGCTGGCCAGTAGTTCGGATTTGCCCGGGTTGTCGGGGACTTCCAGTGTCAATAGCAAAACAGATGAGGTGGGTCAGCTGGAGTATAACAACAGTTTTGCAGGTAACTATCTGGTGGGTGGTACCGGTAGCACACGACAATGTACCGCAAAGTATCTCAATGGGTTGTCAGAAGCCAAGGGGTTATGTCCAGAGCTGCCCCAGCTTGAGGGAAGTTATCAGGTTTCCGGGCTGGCCTTCTATGGTAACCAGACCGATTTGAATGGCACTCTTGATGGCTTACAGAAAGTGAAAACCTATTCCATCCAACTTGCAGAGAGTATGCCCAGCTTTACACTGAATGCCGGTGGTAAGAGTGTCACCTTCCAACCTGTCTGTCATACCAGTTCCAACTTTGGTTCAGGAACCAACTTCTCTGGTAGTGGTAGCGACTGTACTCTAACCGACGTAGTAGTCGAAAATATGGTACTGAATTCTGATGGTGACGTAGTAGAAGGCAGTTTGTTGTTTACCTGGGAGGATTCACTCTGGGGCAATGACTTTGACTACGATGCTTCATCCCGTATCAAGTTTTGTGTGGGTGCACAGTGTTCAGCTACTTCAGATTCAACCCTGAGTATGGGTAGTTTTGGCAGTGATCAGGTGCGAATGGCTGTCCAGGTAGACGGTGTTTTTGCAGGGTTAAACTTAAGATTCAGCTATACAATAACGGGTACGTACGACGATGGATTGAGTAATGATTTTGTCTACAAAGGACAAAGCCAGTATGAAGTGAATAATTTCACTGCCAGTGGTAACTCGGCAGGCCTTCTTGAAAAACCTCTTTGGTTTGCTGCTAAATACGGTGGTTTTGTTGATCTCGATGGCGATGGCACTCCCAAGTATGATGAAAATGGTGATGGGGTTTCAGACGATGATCGGGAGTGGGACAGTCGAAATAACACGACCGGTTCCATTGGCTCTGATGGCTTACCTGATAACTACTATTTTGCACGTAACCCCAGTCAACTGGAGGCTCAGTTAGGGCAGGTTCTTCAGGATATTTCCAGCAGGGTTTCTTCTGCCACCAATGCGGCTCTCTTTTCAAACAGTCAGACGGGTACGGGAGTTCTTTACCAGGCTTTATTTCAACCCACTATGGAGTACAACGGTAAGACTATTTCCTGGGGTGGAATGCTCCATGCTCTTTTTGTGGACAGCAAAGGCTTGCTCAGGGAAGACAGTAATGGTAACGATAGGCTTGATGATTATTCTGCAGATAAAATCGTACAGCTCGTCTTTGATCCTAACTCTAACCAGACTCTGCTCCAGCGATACACTACTTCTGATGCAGGAGTCACTCTGACTCCAGATGGTGCTTTGCAGTCTTTGAGTCAGCTGGATGCGATCTGGGATGCCAGGGATCAGTTGTCCGGTCTTTCCAATCTTACCAGTCAGCGCACGTTCAGTGCACTGGCTTCAGGTGGCCGTCATATTCTGACCTGGTTGGATGAAGATAATGATGGGGTTGTTGATATTGGTGAGACTTTGCCACTGACGCCTGATACCTTCAGTGGAACCGAAGGCTATCTCGGCGTTTCAGCTTCTGAGGTAACGAACGTCATTAATTATGTTCGAGGTGAGGAAATTTCCGGAACCCGCCCAAGAGCCATTGATTACGATGAAGACGGAGACGATGATATCTGGCGTCTTGGTGACATTGTTCATTCAACGCCTCAGTTGGTTTCTTCTCCAGGCAGCCGCTTTGATGCCCTCTATTCCGATACCACCTATACCTCTTTTTATAACCAGTATAAAAACCGTCGTCATGTCCTTTATGTTGGAGCTAATGATGGAATGATTCACGCTTTTAATGGTGGATTCTGGGATGAAAGTAACTATGGCTATAACGTCACGGGCGATAGCAACGAAGTCAGTCATCCTCTGGGTTCTGAACTCTGGGCTTATACACCCATGAATCTTCTGCCTCATCTGCAATGGTTGAGGGAGCCGGATTATCCCCATGTTTATTATATGGATGCAGAGCCTGTAACGTTTGAGGCCAATATTTTTGACAGTAATGACAGTGACTATCCGGGAGGTTGGGGAACCATTCTGGTGATGGGGATGCGTTTGGGGGGAGGTAACTATGATGTCACTGTTGGTGGCAACACGAAAACATTGCGTTCAGCTTATGTCGTTCTGGATATTACCAATCCGGAAGAGCCTCCAAAACTTCTGGCTGAGATCACCCATCCGGAACTGGGCTTTACTACTTCCCGTCCGGCTCTGGTGAAGCGCCGTGTGGCGGTCAAGAACAGTCAGGGAGAAGACGACTGGAGTCAAACACCTACCACCAATGAATGGTATCTGGTATTCGGCTCAGGACCCATTGGTACAGGGGAATCTGGAACTCGTACCGCACTGGATGATGGGTCGAGTAATCAGAACCTGAAACTCTTTGTTTATGATTTGAAAGATAATGACTTTGTTTCTGGTATGGCACCTGTGGATTCTGGTATTTCAATGGCTTATGGGGGCAGCATTACAGCGGTAGACTGGGATCGGGATTATAACGACGATGCGGTTTATCTGGGAGCTATTGAAACCGGAGCCTCTAACCTGGATGGCAAACTATTGAGGTTACGTCTGCAGGAGACCTTGACCCATTCAACATTGGCGACTCTTCTCGATACAGGTAAGCCTGTTTCAGCCGCTCCCATTGCCGTGTCAGATAAAAATCATCATTGGCTGTATGTGGGGAGTGGTAGACTACTGACGTACGATGATAACCGCACAGTCCAGACACAGTCTTTTTATGGTTTCAAAGAACCGCAGAGCAGCAGTGGTGATCTGACTTATGGCTCAGTCCTTTTATCAGGTCTGGTGAACACTACAGATGTGCAGGTTAATACCAACGGATCCATCAATAAAAAAACCAGTAATGGTA
Organism: Endozoicomonas sp.; assembly: GCF_051008435.1. GTDB lineage: Bacteria > Pseudomonadota > Gammaproteobacteria > Pseudomonadales > Endozoicomonadaceae > Endozoicomonas_A. The sequence continues at coordinate 29,584 of NZ_JBPCXO010000344.1, forward strand.
ATGTGGCGTTTACAGTGGATTCCTCAACCGTCAGCAGTTTTACCGCGCTTCAGTCAGTCATTGCAGCTAAAAGTGGCTGGATGCTCGACTTGAATGGTGATGGAGTTATCCCTGCAGGCCGGGCGATTACTTCTGCTTCCCGATTGTTCTCACTGATTCTGTTTACTGAATACACACCATCAGCAGATAGCTGTCGAGTCGATGGCTCCAGTGCTCTGATCGGATTGCATTACCAAACAGGTACAGCATCACCGGACGCTGTTCTCGGTGAACAGGATCTGGGAGAGCAGGTCAGTTATGACCTTTCCATTAAAAGGGTCAATCTGGGTCTGGGGTATGCGTCGTCTCCCGTTATTCATCAGGGAGCCGGAGGTAATCGTACGGCAGTGACCCAAGGAGCGGGAGGCAGTATCAGCAGTCATGAACTGAATTATCGCTTTCAAACATCCGGCAGAATGTCCTGGCGACAAATCTTTGGCATTCCCTGGGGAAGCCATTAATTTCAAGAGTCACGTCAATTCTTTGTAGATATCTTTTCAGGCAGCATCCGGCTCACGCCCGGATTGGCCGCCTGTCACTCGTTGAAACCCCGGTATTAAGTCTGTTCCTAAAGTTGAAGTGTCATTCTGTGCAGGAATCAGGTTGTGTCCAGGTGTAGCTTCAAAATGATCAGGCCCTCGACTATGAAAGGGCTGACCCTGATCGAGATCATGATCACCATCATTCTTGTGGGTATTATTGGTTCAATGACGGTATCCCTGGATACCCTTGTGCAATCTTTTCGAATGGATTTTTACAACCAGCGTGTTTTCAGCAGCACGGTGCTGGCCCGAAGTGAGGCCATTAAGAGAGGAGAGAATGTCAGCATGTGTCGCAGTCAAAATGGCATGAGTTGTGATACCTCTGATAGTAACTGGAAAGCAGGCTGGCTGGTTTTCGTTAATCCCAACAATAACAACTCCGTTGATCCAGGTGAAGACGTTATCCGGGTATACGGCGTGATTGACAGGGAAGTCACCATCAATCTTGACGCAGGAGATACGGTGACATTTATACCCAGAGGCAGTCCGGCTGTGGTGCGAACCATCAGGCTCTGTCCTACGGGTGGCTTAGGTACTCCAATAAGAGAGGTTTCGGTGACACCGACCGGACAAATTCGAAAAGCTTCTTCGACAGGTGATTGCTGATGGAAGTTCAGGAAAAGGTAATCAGAAAGACAGGTTGGGGCAGAGCGGCCGGTTTTGGCCTGATAGAAGTACTGGTCAGTGTGTTGATTTTTCTGGTGGGCATACTCGGTATGGCAGGTATGCAAGCACAAGCAGTTAGAGCGACTCAAGACAGTCTGCAGAGATCCCAGGCCACCTGGCTGGCCAATGAAATGTCTGAGCGTATCAAAGTCAATGTTGCAGGGTTGGATTCTGGCCTTTATCAGAGCACGGCCCAAACCGCCAGTAACAATGTTTCCTCTTATTGTGCCGGAACTGTCCCCAGACAGTGTATTGCCAATGCCTGTACAGCTGATGAAATGGCAGCTTTTGATGTTCATGATCTTATGTGTCGCAATGCCAGAGTCTCGGACCAGCAGCTGGCCATCAGTTGTTCGGCAACCCCCTGTAATTCTGGTGAAACGGTGTCGATAACTCTCTTATGGGAAGCCAGAGGCGGAATAGGTAGTCTGTCTTTGGCTCAGAAGTCACTGACTTTGACTTACCGACGCCAATGATCAAGAAATCCATTTCCCGACAGCAGGGATTGTCGCTGATTGAGCTGATGCTGGCCCTGGTGATTGGGCTACTGATCAGCAGCACCTTCCTGCAGCTTATGCTGAACAGCAGTCGCTCCACATACTTTCATGAAGATCTGGCCCTGGCCCAGGAAAACGGTCGACATACAATGTATTTATTGAGTCGGGCCATGAGGCTGGCGGGCTACAGCAATGAAGTGAACAGTCTGGTACTACCATTTTTTACTGGAGGTTGTGGCAGTGCAGCACAATGTACGTTTGATGGCGGTGGTACCGACAGTGATCAGGTCGCAGTCCAGTTTCTGCCTCAAAATGGTGAAGACTGTGCCGGTAATTCTGTTCCTGCAGGAGAACTGACGGCCGATGTCTATTATGTGGCACCTGATCCGGCAAATGACAACATCGACACTCTGTTCTGTCGAGGCTACAACCCGGCCAACTCCACGGCAAGGGGAGTAGCCAGAGCAGTGATCATCGGTATTGAACGACTTCAGGTCGTCTACGGAGTCACTAATAACGATACCGGGAATGTGCATCAATATCTGGCTGCCAGTGCGGTGACTGACTGGCAGGATGTCAGAAGTGTCAGGGTAGGGGTTCTGGTGAATTCCGGTCAGCAGGTTCGCTCATTTGATCAGCGAACAAGAACCTATAACCTGCTGGAGAGTGGCACTCTGACTCTGAACGATGCGCGCCCCCGATATGTCTTTACCACGGCCTCCAAACTTAACAATACCGGGTTCTAGTATGGGACACATTCAGAAAACCAGGCAGCAGGGTGCGATCATGTTAATGACCATGATCATCATGCTGGTGATGTTATTTTCGGGGTTGTTTGTCATGGAAATGGCCATTGTTGAGGAGATGGCTGTTAGTAATGAGCAGAGAAGGTTGCAGGTCTATCAGGTGGCCTACAGTGAGCTGGATGCACAGTATGAATCTCTGATAGCCAACTCCAGTGTTTTGCTGGATGCCACAGCAGCAGACGTCAACCTGACCATTTTTCAAAACCCAACGGGTTGTTCTGATCCCACTCAAGTCTGCCAGACTGCCACTCTGCGATACATTGGTGAAGCCCCGCCTCCTCCCGGCTACAGCCTGGGAAAATTCATTGGTCTGATGTTTGAAATTGATAGTGTTGCAACACTGGGTACGACAGGCGCACGATCCAGTCAAACCCTGGGATTTACCTACGTTACCTCTCTCTGAGTCAATCTGAAGGCTGTTCTGCCGATGGAAGCAGCCATGAGCAAAGAAAAATACAAAAACGCCAGACGCAGGTTTCGCCTCTTGAAGCATCCTATGTCTCTTGTCGTTGTCCTCTGTATGCTGTGCTTTGCAGAGGTTCAGTCTGATGATACTGACCTTCTGGGCAGTGGTCAGGTGCACGCCCTGGGATTTGCTGCTCCAGGCTCGGTTAGTGATGCGGCGAACCGCCTGCAAAGCTCAGACGAAATCTATTACATTCTTCTTCGATCTGATAATGGTCCCAGTTGGCGCGGGAATCTGAAGCGTTACCGATTGGGAACGGATAACAAGGTTTATGATGACAATGACAGCCTGGCGATTGATTCCTCCACCGGATTTTTCACCAGTGGTTCCAGAAGCTTTTGGGGCAGTACCAATGATGGAAATAGTGCTACCTCGGGAGGCATGGCTGCTCATCTGAGTCAAGACAGGCTCGTGGTTTCCAATATCACGGGTGATAGCAATGTCACCCTTAATACTTCCGGCAATCATGTCAGTGAAAGCAATTCGGGTATTACCACTGAGATTCTGGCTTTGGCCGGAAGTGCAGCAGCTACAAACCGTACCAATGTTCTCAGATGGGCCAGAGGGGTCGATGTTGATGATGAAGACAGCGACGGGTCTTCCTCAGATAATCGGACCAGTATTGGTGATCCCCTTCATACTCAGCCTAAAGTCATCACTTATTTCAAGAACAGTACTGGATCTGTTGTGGATCGAACGGTGTATTTCACAACCAATGATGGTTTTGCGCATGGTGTGAATACCGATAATGGCAGCACAGAGTTTTCGTTCATTCCCAAAGAACTGTTGGTTAACCTGAAAATCTACAAGGACAATCTGGCTGAAGGCGCAGACTACGATACCGGTCCATCCTCCAATGGGGGGTGTGTCTGGAACTACAAAATCCCAGGTAAATGTATTCCTGACGTCTGGTGCAGTTACCAGTATCGCCTGTTTGATATTCACCTTTCGGAAAGTTGTCGTTTGATAGCCCCCGGGTCCGATGGTGACTGTAACTGGGATTATGGAGCAGCCCGCTGTCAGAATGGAGAGTTCTGCGAGTATCGCTATCGATTTGGAGATACCAACCTGGATCAGAGTTGCAGGGTCAGGAGTAGTCCACAGCTTCCCCCTCCTACCGTGGACAGCTTGCCAGTCAAGGTTTACGGCATGGATGGTCCAATGATGGTTTGGATCAACGATGCTAACGGAGACGGCGATATTCTACAGGCTAATAATGGTCCCCCCGACTCCGGTGAGCATGCTTATCTTTATCTCTCCATGAGGCGCGGTGGCAGTAATATTTATGCTCTGGATGTTACCCGTAGAAACAGCCCTGTACTGAAATGGGTTATCCGGGGTGATAAAGATAAAAACCGTCAGGCGGATAGCACTTCCCTTAATCCTGATTTTCCGGAACTGGGTCAGACCTGGTCAGCCCCTGTTCTGGCGAAGGTTCGCTTTAACGGCTCTGAGAGACAGGTTTTGTTTTTTGGCGGTGGCTACGATCAGGATGCAGATGAACAAACGACTATAGGCAACAATGACATCGGTCGTGCTATCTACATGGTGGACGCCAGTACAGGCCAGAAGCTCTGGTCAGCAGGCATCAGTGGTACCAACCTGAATCTGTCGAATATGAATTACAGTATTCCGGCTGACCTGGCGGTCATCGATATCGACAGGAATGGGTTGACGGACTACTTTTTTGCTGCCGATATTGGTGGGCAGGTCTGGCGATTTGATGTCAACCAGAGTAATAGCGGGGCAGGGAATTTTGCTACCGGAGGGCGTATCGCCAAGTTCTCTGGCAGTTCTCAGGCGGATGCCCGACGATTTTATGAAGGACCGGATGTTTCACTTTCCAGATCGGTTGAGCACCTGAATATCGTGGTTGGCAGTGGGTTCAGGGCAAAGCCATTAGGCACTCAGGTAAATGATCGGCTTTACGTATTCAGAGATCCAAATATCTATAATGCCCCTTCCAGCTACAACTACAGTGGCAGCTCCATCATCAATGAATCGGCACTTTACGATGCCACCGCGAATCTGGTTCAGCAGGGCAATGCAAGCCAGAGAGCGACTGCACTGAGTTCTCTTGGCAGTCAGAAAGGCTGGTATATCCGCTTTGAGACTTCTGGGGAAAAGTTACTGGGCAGACCCGTCGTGTTCAACAATGTTCTGACGTTCACCACCTATGCTCCCGGTGGCGGTGGCTCTAACTTTCTGTATGTTTTGAATATTGATAATGGCAGTGCAGTGCTTGATCTTGATGGTGACAGTTCTGTGGTTAAGGGGGATCGTAAGCGACAACTGCAGTACAGCACGTTATCTCCAGCACCTGCCATTCTTAACCGGAACAGTGAGGGCGCGGATATCTGTGTGGGAGGGGAGTGTTTTCAGGATATTCTCCGGGAAGCGGGTTCGATACCTTTTCACAAAACCTTCTGGAGGGAAAACCAGTGAGTAAGGTAAAAGGATTTACACTGCTTGAGATTATTATTGTGGTGGCCATTATTGGTATTCTTGCTGCCATCACTGTTCCAGCGTACAACGAATATGTCATGCAATCCCGACGCAGTGAAGGTATATCGGCTCTATTAACAATTATGCAGCAGCAGGAACGATATTTTACCGAGCAGCTGAGTTATACCGATGATCTCTCAGAATTGGGTTATACCCTGAATGGCTCTAATGAAGTCGTTTCCGAGAATGACCACTATCTGATCAGTGCGGCGTCGTGTGCTTCTTTGACGATTACCCAATGTGTCGTGTTGACTGCTGTGCCCCAAGGGGTTCAGGCATCAGATGGTGATTTGACACTGAACAGTCGAGGAACCAGAACGCCCCTGGATGCCTGGAAATAATTTTGAATAGAGCTTATTCACCAGCAATCTGTTGATGCTGCCGCGATACTGTTAAAACTGGCTTTAGCTCCCAAGTGATTCAACGTCATGGTGCGGCAGTCAGTATCCTGAAACTGGGTGCTACTGCTGATGGCAGTTGCGGTCAGTGTGTAGGTGGTGTCTGTAGCAATCACTGCGATCGTATAATGCCCGTCCGGAGAAGTTGCCCCGCCAAGGTTATTGATATCAGTGGTATAGGCATTGTCGTAGGTGTAAAACTTCTCCTGCTCAGCAGCTGCTGTAGTCAGCGCCACATGAGCATCTGTCCTGCGGCTTTCAAAGACATATTGTTGGTAGGAGGGGATGGCAACAGCCACAATAATGCCGATGATCGCGACGACAATCATCAGTTCGATTAAACTGAATCCATTGTTCTTGATAAACGCCTGCTGGTTGTCCATAACTCAGCTCCTTCGCACTGTTTTCTTCGCTCACGGCTGTTTTCTTCGCTCACGGCTGTTTTCACTATAGCGTGCTTATCTGGGGATATTAAATATCTGTCGCCAGGATTGTCGGCCATCATCCGTCAGAGTGTATTCCAGGTCGGTGCTGGAAATATTACCGGCTCCTCCCTGAATGATAATACTGGTCTTGCCATCACTGCCCTGATGGATCACCGGTGCCGGTGCCAGACCCGCTCCCAGACTGATTTTTTTATTCGATACTGTGTCGTCCGTAAATCCATCCGGAGTCAGCACGGCCTGAATGCTGGCGGGTATCGCAGTGCCAGTTTGATAGTGCAGAGCATTCAGAAAGCTGGTGCCATCCACCAGACATTGATCTGCCGGTGGCTGGTATTCGGTAAATAGCAACAGGGCAAAAGCATTAGCCGGAGAGCTGACACTTTTGCCACCGGGGTCCAAACCATCGTAGATCAAACGGTTTTTCCAACCGGCTTCGGGGGTCAGGGCACTGCGCAGGGACTCAAAATTATTGACTGTTGAGCTACCCACAGAGAAACCCGAAACCAGATCTCCATCAGCTTCCACCTGAATGTCGGTGGTATCCACCAGGCCACTGAAAGGCACGGTGCCGAAAGAGAACACGCCATTGAGTGTGGGTTCTTTCACACCAAAGAAATATTCCTGTTGGATGTTGCGACTGTCTGTCTGGGTCAGTTCCCGACCGGTACCGACAAAGACCCAGCGTTCGTTGTCACTGTTGGTCACCGCCGTGGGGCGAGCGGTAATGGGTCTCTGTGGACGAGTGAGTGTTCCCAGTGTCCAGTTGGAGGCCAGAGGATCTTCCAGGTTAATCCTTAACAGCTCGCCACTGAGATTGCCCGTGGTTTCCACACTGCCAAAATAGATGGCATCGTCATAATAATCCTGATTCCAGTCGACGGTTGCCATGTTACCGGCATAAGCCGTGGCTATCCCACTGTCCATGGGGTCAAAGGCACTGAGAAAGTTTTTGTTCTGCAGGTCATAGACAAAGACTTTCATGTTCTGGTCACTGGTGGCATCGTCCAGGGCTTGTCGTATACCGCTGAGGCCGGTGCCAGTGGGGCCTGAGCCAAAGGCCAGATACCAGTTGTTTTCTGTAGGGAAATTAAAGTCACCGGATGCATTGGGCTGACGGCGTTGTATCACAACCGGTCGATTGGTGGTGAAGCCCAGTTCAGGGTGGGTGATTTCTGCCATTAATTTGGGAGGCTTTTCCGGATTAGTGATATCCAGCATGACGTAGGCCGAACGCATCGTCCGGGTTGCACTGTTGACTGAAACATCAATCGGCCCTCCTCCAAGCCGCATGCCCATGACCAGCACTGTCCCCCAACCTTTTGGGTGATCGGTATCCGGGGTGAAAATGTTGGCATCAAAAATCAGGGGTTCACCGTCCATGTAATAAACATGGGGATAGTCGGGTTCGGATAACCAGCGAAGGTGAGGCAGTAAATTCATTGGTGTGTACGCCCAGAGTTCTCCGCCCAGAGGGTGTTGAGACTCTGCTGCACTGTTCAGATCAAAACGCTGGTTGCTGTCGTTCCAGAAACCGGCATTGAAGGCGTGAATCATGCCGTCATTGGCACCGACATACACCACCTGACGACGGTTTTCGTAGTGATTCTGAAACTCGATAAAGGTGGTGTCGTTACTGTTAAACGGTTTGCTGTCGGAGTAATAACCTTCAGGCTTGGAAACAGCAATGGGATTGGAGTGAATGATGTCACCCAGCCGCCAGACTTCAAGATCACCGTCATTATCAAAATCCACCGAACGGGAGCGATAGCCTGTTTGATCATCACCTCGAATGTACTTCACCAGCTTATCCGACTCTGAAACATTGACACCCAGATAATCACTGTTGGTGCCGGAGAAAGTAGCTGAGACAAAAGACTGTTCTTCGCCGGTATCGACACGGCCATTATTATTGGCGTCGAGCCAGGTCAGAATATGTCGGCCGGTATTGGACAGAGCCGTATAGTTTCTTTGACTGGTAATATTACTGACTTCCATCAAGCGTTCCCGGGCATCCCATACAGGCTCCAGTTCGGTCAGGTCGACTGTGCTGCCATCGGGGGTCAATGTGACGCCGTCGTCTGAAGAGGTATAGCGCTGAATAACGGTAGAGTTACTGGTAGGGTCAAAAAACAGTGTCACAATCCGGTCGGTAGTGTAGTCATCCAGTGTCCGGTTGGCATTGGTGTCCTCCCGGAAGTGACCTTTAGCGTCCACAAACAAACTGTGAACCAGGCCGACCCAACTGATCTCAATGTCATTGACCGTCACTTTGGGGCGGAACAGCCCCTGAATGGCTGAGCCCACACCACTGGCACTGTTGGATACCAGGGCTGCGCTGGTGCCAGAGGAAATACGGCTGGCTATGTCTCTAAAAACCAGCTCCAGTTGGGTGCGTAATAGAGAGGGGTTATTAGCCAGGAAAAAATTGTCAGGAATATTGTCGGTTCCCAGCGCGCCGGTGGCATTATTTCTGATATCCCATTCTCTGGAGTCATTGTCAGGTACACCATCACCATTGGCGTCATGATTGGGAGTGCCGTCATTATCCAGATCATTAAAGCCACCGTACTTCGCTGCCAGTTCCAGAGGGTTTGGTAAAACACCAGAAGTCATTCCTGTCACTTCATAAGTATGGGCTATGGGCGTGCCTTGACCCTGAGCATTTCCTCCATCAGGACCCGAAGCGAAGGGAGTGGCTAAACCGTCATTATTTGTGCCGAATATGCTGAAAGAGAATGAAGGGTTTCCTGATGTGAGTTTGCCTTCAAATCGTGAAGTCAGCTTTATCTGGGATGCGCTTAAAGAAGGAGAGCAAGCGTTGGCAGTGCAGTAACTGATACTTGAGCTGGAGTCATAATCATTGTCGCAACCTTCTTGGCAGTCTTCCCAGATAAAAGTAAATGAACCTGTTGAACCATCGACGGCCAGGTTATCCACAACAAGATCTTTAAAGGTGCAATAGGAGCAAAGGGGTTGAAAGTTGAACGTATTACCGTTGACCTTGGAACCCAGGGAAGGAAGATCATCGGCTAGTTGAATGGTGTAGGTTTTGATATTCTGGATGCCATCCAGATTTGTTCTCAGATCTGTCTGTTGAGCATGAAATGCCAGGCCAGCAACCGCATAGCTACCTTTCCGGCGAGGCGCGTCAGGACAAATACCAATGGCGTCTGAAAGTGTGGAGAGTGGTTTAGCAGTGCAGCTGTTGCTATTGCCACCATAAAAATAACTGCCTGAAAAGCTGCCATTGTATTCAATATTACCGACTAGATCGGTCTTGCTTTCAAGGTCGGATACACCGCTCAAACCAGTGACATCTGAACTGCTGCCCAGGTCGTCGAGGTCAAATACATTGGTTCCACTGGAAATGAGGATAATGGCGCAGCTGGCACAGGCATTGGTGGTATCAAGAGGGGTTACCCAGGTTTCGTTGGTCATGCCGCGACCGGCATCAGAAGTACTGAACGCGGGTGAGCCTGCACTGCTTCCGGAAAAGTACCTGACCGCTTCCAGGTATATTTCAGAAATCGGATTGCGCCAGGCTGTCAAACCAATGGCATTGATATTATGAATAATGCCTTGAACACCGGTGTTGAATGTGCCATTGGAAAGATTAATTTCATCATCACTGGCGTTGGTGTTACCAGCAAATTGTCTGATGTTACGCCTTAGTAACCCCCCAGAACTATTCCGTCCATAGCTGCCGGTAATGAGCCCAAAATGAATCCGGTTATCTTCTCCATAGAGCTGGAGCAGGCCAATAGGTTTTGGAACCCCTGTGGGATACTGTTTGCAACGCTGAGTATTACTGGCATCTTTGCCAGACACGCAGGCCTCTACTTGAACGGTGAGAGTGGCTAGTTCATTACTGCTGTCTGGGCTGAAAGACCGGCCCCACTGACACTGAGCACTCTCAGTACTGGCCCAACGGGGAAATTGCCCATTGGCAATTCTCAGAGAAGGAGAGCCTGTCCATACGCTGCAAAAGGATGTCGGTGAATTATAGGGCGTATATTTGTTTATGTCGGAAGCCGAATAGACTTTGGCAAAGGCACCGCTTAGATCGGTAGAGAGAGGTGCCCGACGAAGAACAGTTTGTGAGCTGGTATCGGTTGACCTCTGGCCGCCATAAAGAATCGACCTCAAGATTTCTATTCTAGACATGGCAACCCAATTCATAAAGTTGCCACTCCAGGGAGCTAAAGCATTCTCACAGAAATGACCATTTGTTCCGGTTGCCTGCTGCACTGGCCGGTAGAAGTTGTTGGAGTTGCTGTATTCATAGCACCAGTTATTGTCGAAGTAACCGGTATAATTAAAATCGTCTTTATAAGTCGTGTCGATCAGGTCATCACCATCCAGATCTGTGTAGTCAGAGTAAGCTCTCTGGAACAGTTGCTGATCTACAGGCATGGCCAGCATCACGAGTGGCGGAGAGGTAGTGCTTCCCTGACTTGGGATTGCCGAATAGTCGGTAGAGGCCGCCATAACCTGTTGACAAAACAGCGTAAGTATACAGAGAGCAGGCAGGCTGATCCCTTTCAATCTATTCACAATGTAAATCCTTTTTCTGCTGCTTAGCGTTTATAGGTGGACTGCAACATGACCTGACTATTGAGGTTATCGACTGAAGCGAGCACTGTCACACGATAAAGCCTTGACCAGTCTGAAGGGTTGGCAGGGTTGGGGGTAACACCAAAAAGGGCTCTTGGGATATAGCAAAGAAATTCAACAATATAACGGGCAGAAGTGCCGGAAGGCAGTGTTGTGGCTGCAATGGTTTTGTTGGTATCTGTCCAGAGTGAGGTGTTTTCCCAGGGGCGGGCATTACCGGCCCGGCAGCTGATAATGCTGGTGCTGTCGGTGCCATTGAAACAGAGACCATTACCGCAGTCATTGGCAAACGTTGTAATGTCATTGCAGCTATTTTGGCCTTTGACACAACGTTCCGCTTCCAGCAGAGCGGTTTCTGCAGCAATGAACGCAGCCTGATGAGTTCGATAGCTGGCGGACATTCTCTGCTCAAGGCTTGAGAACTGAACCGCAGTCAGGGCGGCCATCACCATGAGCGTAAGAAAGATCATGGTGTACAGCAGTGCGGTACCCTGTTCATCACGATGCTTTCTGATACGGTTCATGATTATCCCCTGTTTCTCAAGGCCATGGTCATGACATATTCCCTGCGTAAAAAGCGATCGAACTGGGTGACTTCAATACCGTCAAAAAGATAGGTCCTGGGCGGTGCAGCGGGAGCGGGTATGGGTAATACTTCTGACTCACTTCGAGTCAGTAAATGTATTCGTATCGATGTTGTCTGAAGCCAATCGGCATGGCGGAAGCTTCTGTCACCGGCGCTGATATAGCGATTAGCCACCCCATCATTATCGGTATCCAGACCATAGTGAATCCGAACATCTTCAACTCCGTCCACGACAGCCAGCGCGTTGGCATTTCCCGCTTCTTTTCTGAACAGGGTGGGTAGACCGTTGTCCAGTTTTACAAAATATCCGACCGATTCCATCGGTTTCAGGTAGCCAGGGTTAAAAGACAAGGCTCCGGTAGGGGAAGAGCTGTCATAACAGCGAAAGCTGCCCTTGAGTTGAGTCACACAGTTTCTGAAATCTCCCCCGCCGCTGGTGGTATGCGTGACAGTACTGCCACTGATGGAACTCAGTGCTATCAGTGCGACTTGAGAGCAGTCCTGACGTGTGAGAGCGGCAGCGTCGCCTGTTGACAGAGTTGAGCCGATATTGCTGTCCAGTGTCAGGGTGGAGGTGGAGGTATCATGATTGGTAATGGCGAATACATTGTCAGGATCCACCTTGAAGATCAGCAGGCTTTCTGACGTGGCCAGAGCATCCATCTTTGACTGGGTTTCGGAAAGGTTCATACCCTGAAGCGGTTGTTCTGCCGTCAGCCATTCGTTGGTGGCATTGTTTTGAAGCAGGGCGTTTCCAATCAATGCTTCGTGATCACAGCCAGTGTATCCGGCCATTCGGACATCATTGGACATCGAACTCATCGCAATTCGGGCTGCTTCCTGCATTAATCCCAACTGAAAGTTCAATCGATTGGAGTCATTACTGCTTAAAAACACCTGGGTGACAGAGGTAATGATGAATATGCCCAACAGCATGGAAATCATCAGTTCAATCAGGCTGAGTCCATACTGATTAGATCGGCTCATGGCTACATTGTGCTCCTGAGAATAACCTGACGACGGGGCTGTTGACCTTTACTGTCATCAAAAAAGACCGTGATTGTGTAATTCCGACCCTCCGGGGTGTCGGTTTTGACAATTGATCCATCTGAATTAGGTAATTGTGCATCCAGGATGAATTTCCATTGGGCTACGTCATAGCGAGCCAGTTCAGCGGGTGTGCAGTCTGCGGTATTGCAGTCATCAGGGTAGGAAGCAGGCACGTTCCCTACACTGGCGGAGTAACCGGGTCCGTCGACGGCATAAACCGGATTGGCTTTGATCCTGTCCAGCATGTCGTAGGCAATAATGTTGGAGAGGGAATTAAGGTAGGCAATGCTGTTGTAACTGATACTTCGGGTTTGTAATGCAGCCATACCTAACAGGCCAGAAGCCAGGATGATGACGGTGATCAGAATTTCCACCAGGGTCATGCCCGTCTGGGAGCGTCTTGAACTCATGGACACTCTTGAACTCATGGACAAATTACCGAATCGGTAGAGCGGACCCGACCAGACAGGTTAATCGTCACACCTCGAGCAATGCTCGATGTAGCTTGACCGTCACAAATCAGGAAGGTACCAGAGCTGGTATTATTGACGGTGCCATCCCCTTCAAACACGATCGGTGTAGTGTTACCCCAGGTAATGGACGCAATGGAATCGACAGTCTGGGAGCGTCTTGGAGTATCCACAGGTTCACCATCATAAAGGCCATTATTATTCTCATCGGTGAAAATGAGCCAGCCTTGACTCCAGTCGTTTGCTGAAGCTGAACAGTTAATTCCATTAGTAGAAGCACAAGCAATGGTATTACTGCCGTTCTTTACCGCTTCACTGCGGGCATAGAGCAAGCTTGAGATCAGGTTTTGCTGAAGGTTTGCGAAGCGGATGGTGTTAGACATCTCTCTCAGCTGAGGCAGCCCCATGGCGATAATAATCGCTGCGATCAACAGAGTGATCATCAGTTCTATTAACGAAAATCCTTTTGCTGTTTTTTTTACCGTGGACATTTTTTCATCACAAAGGGTGACGAAAAAATGTTTTTTTCGCTCATGGCTGTTTCTGGATTCAAGACTGTTTGACTGCCCCATAGCATTTACAGACCTATAGTATCTGACCGGTTTTTAGCGCTTATCTAATCAGTCTAGAAGCGGTTTTTCCGGATCTGGGAATAGGGTCAGAGAATCTGTGGAATTAATAACAAAGCAATCAACCGGATAAAAACAGAGGCGGGAAATTGACAGCCTCTAATGATTTCAAAGTAACGGCAGCTATAAGGGGGAGAAAACCCTTAAACTCTCGCTGAATCAGGTCAATGCCATGGAGCAGGAAAACAGGGATACCGTCCGACTGCTGATTGTTGATGCCTCCTCTGAAGAAGCCGAAGCACTGCTGAATGTCTATCGGGACGCCGGATATTCGACCAGAGCCCACCATGTCACCTCAATGGAGAATCTGGAGGACGCTCTGTCGGGTCATCAAAAATGGGATCTGATGATCATCTCTGCTGCAGAGTTGCCAGAAGGTCTGACCGTCAGCCTGGTGCTTGATCGGGTCGATCAACAGGGCAGGGATATTCCCTCCATTGTTCTGGCAGAGCATCCTGAAGAAGAGCATCCTGAAGAAGAGCATCTGGAATTGTTCAAACTGGGGGTAAGGAGTGTCATTGCACGGGACAATGATGAATTGTTGCTGCTGACTTCCGATCGAGAAATAGAAGATCTTAATACTCGTCGGCATTACCGGCGAATGAGCGTTGCCCTGAATGAATCAGAAAAACAAAGACGTAACCTGCTGGATGACCAGGTTGATGCCATCATCTATATCAGCGAAGGTCTGGTGAAATATTCAAACCCGGCTTTCAATGAATTAGTGGGCCTGGACGCTGGAGCCAGCTTGGCAGGTAAGACTTTCAGCGATCTGGTCGCTGAAAACGATCGCAAGGATGTGGGAGAGTTTCTGATCAGTATTGAAGACAGTGGTCAGGCTCTGGCTGCCATTCAGTGTCCACTGCTGGTTGATCAGGAAGGAGAAGTTCCCGTCAGGGCAATGGTCAGTCCTACATCATTCGATGGTCGCTACACCCTGAGCCTGCTGGTGAGGCCTCAGGAGTTGGAAGATACACCGGAAATAGAGCAGGAAGAAGTTGAGGTTGCGCGCCCTGACAGTGAAACCCATCTTTATGACAAGAATGCTTTCAAGGAGCAGCTGGATGTTGCCATGCAGAGAGTGGTGGCAGGTAAAGACAAATTTGCTTTGCTTTGTATTACTCTGGATTCACTGCGTGCCCTTCATGCCAAAGGGGGGAAAAGAGTCAGTCAACCTTATCATAAGGAAGTCAGTTCTCGTCTCGGTCTGGAATTGATTGAGCACAAGGCTGCCAGCTGGAGTGGCGACTGCATCATGGCTCTGGTCAAAGCGGGTGATGAAAAAGCGGTCCGGGAACTGGCAGGCCAGATTATTAAAGGCGTCACGGAAGAAGCGGTTGTCCTGGGTAATAATGAGCTTCCGGTTAAGCTCAGTTTGGGGAGTGTCATACTGACCGATTCAAGCAGTGACCTCAAGACCCAGCTGGTGAGGGCCAGACATGCAGCCACACAGGCACAAAAAGAAGGTGGCAGCAAACTCTGCTTCTACCAGAAACGCAAGATTAATGCCGTCAGTTCGGTCGAGAAGCATCTGGCTGGTATGGTCAGTCAGGCTCTGAAACATGATAATTTTAAACTGAAGTATCAACCTGTTGTCAGCCTGAAAGGTTCTTCCGAAAAGCACTTTGAAGTTCAGCTGCGTATGATTGATGTCAGAGGTCGTGAGCATGACTCGGTGACTTTCCGAAATAAGTTGGATAAAAATACTCTCTGGAGCAAAGTTGATCGCTGGCAGGTTATAGAAGCCGGTAAAGAACTTCTAAACTCTACCCGCAGTAAGGATAAAATCCGACTCTTCCTGCATCTTGGCGGAAACGCCATCCTGGAGAAGGAATTTCTTCCCTGGATGGGTGTGGCTCTGAAGGCTGCCGGTATTCCGACTTCATCGGTTGTGGTGGAAGTCAGTGAACAAAACATCGTTCGTTTCAATAAGCAAGCTCCCGGCTTTTTCGAAGCGGTTAAGGCGCTGGGCTGCAGTACCGGTATCAGTGAATTCGGTTGTAGCCTAAATCCCATGGAAACCATAGCGCCACTGGCACTGGATTACGTCAAGGTAGATCCCTCCTTCACAAAAGACCTGACCAGCGAAAGTCAGGGTGAAGAACTCAAGGAAATGATTCTGGCGCTGTCGGAAGAAGGTCAGAAAGTGATTGTGCCTCAGGTTCAAAGTGCGGTTGAAATGGCTCCGCTCTGGCACACGGGTGTTGATTTTATACAGGGTGACTTCTTGCAAGAACCTGCAGAACACATGGATTTCGACTTTGAAGGGGAGTTTTAGAAAGACTGCAGATTGATTTTGAGTTTTACACTGACTGCAACATCGTTGAAAATAGCCCGCTTCCAGATTGAAGATAAAGACATCAGGCTTTTCAATGTCAGCAAAGCTCAATATCGTCATGGCCCAATTGAACCTCAAAGTGGGTGATATCGACGGCAACACCAACCGGGTGATCGAATCGGCTGAAGAAGCTCGTGATCGTCATCAGGCCGATATGGTGGTTTTTCCGGAACTGACACTCTGTGGGTACCCACCTGAGGATCTGTTGCTCAGGCCCAGTATGGTCTTGAGAGTTGAGCAGGCTATTAACAAGCTCTGTGGGGTTAAAGGTATTGACCTGGTGATTGGTTTGCCAGCCATAGGTGCTCATGGCCTTGAAAACCAGGCAGTAGTATTGAGAGATGGTCAGATTGTGGCCCGATACGCTAAGCAGCATCTGCCAAATTATCAGGTGTTTGATGAAAAGCGTTACTTTGTGCCCGGGCAAACACCCTGCGTTTTTGAGTGTAAAGGCGTAAAGCTGGCTCTGACGGTTTGTGAAGATCTCTGGTATCAATCTCCTGCCCAGCAGGCCCTGGATGCGGGTGCTGATCTGATACTGAGTCTGAATGCCTCTCCATTCCACATGGACAAGCAGTCTATCCGGTACGAAACCATCAGAAATCGTTGCCAGGAAACGGGTCTACCCGTGCTTTATGTCAACCTTCTCGGTGGTCAGGATGAGCTGGTGTTTGATGGCGGCTCTTTCGCAATGAACGGCAATGGACAGTTAGCCGTTAGAGCAGATTACTTTACGGAAGGTCTGTACAAAACCTGTTTCGATAAAGCTGAGAAGGCTTTTGATCAGGAAGAAATTGCGGAGCTGCCTGGCTTGCACGAAAGAGTCTACAAGGCTCTGGTCACAGGTGTTCGTGACTATGTGAATAAAAATGGTTTTAAAGGAGTCGTGCTTGGCTTATCCGGCGGGATTGATTCTGCGTTGACGCTGGCCATTGCCACTGATGCGTTGGGGGCTGAGCGGGTTCAGGCCGTTATGATGCCTTTTCGCTACACCTCAAACATGAGTCTGGAAGACGCTCAGGAAGAAGCTGACATTCTGGGGGTGGATTATTCCATCATGCCCATAGAGCCTATGTTTGATGCATTCATGGAAACCATGAGCACCCAATTTGAGAATACTCAGAAAGACACGACGGAAGAAAACCTTCAGTCCCGTTGTCGTGGTGTCATGCTCATGGCCATTTCCAACAAGAAAGGTTACATGGTCCTCACCACCGGTAACAAGAGTGAAATGGCGGTAGGTTATGCCACGCTCTACGGCGATATGTGTGGTGGTTACAATGCCCTGAAAGATGTGCCAAAAACCCTGGTCTTTGCATTGTCTGAATACCGCAATACATTGGGCTATGTTATTCCGCAACGAGTGATTGATCGTCCACCTTCAGCTGAACTGGCTCCGGATCAGGTCGATGAAGATAGCCTGCCTCCCTACGATGAACTGGACCGAATCATCGAGATGTATGTGGAAGAGGATAAAAGTGCTGAAGCCATTATTGAGTCCGGTTTTGAGCGGGATACAGTCTATCGGGTTCTTCGCTTGATCGATGTGAATGAGTTCAAGCGTCGTCAGGCAGTAGTGGGTGTTCGTATCACCCCTCGTGGCTTTGGACGTGACCGACGTTACCCGATTACTAATGGCTGGCGACCAGGGATTTGATCTTCTGACTGGACGAGCGCAAAATTTCTTCTACTCTTGCACTGTATATATGAACAGTGCAAGAGGTTGTCATGGACAAAGAAACAACGGTTGAAGTACTTAAGCAACTGGCTAAGCAACTGGCTGAAGGTGTTCATCCTTCGACTGGGGAAATCTTTCCGGACTCTGCTCCCTACCAGCATCCACTGATCATTCGTTCCCTTTATTCTGCTATCCAACTGCTGGAACCATCACGACGAAAAGCCGCTGCCAATAAACCCATTAAGGCCGGTAAGCCCTGGAGCAGGGAGGAAGATGAACAACTGAAAGCGGATTATAACAATGGACTGGGTACCAAAGAGCTGGCAGAGACTTTGGAAAGAACGCCGTTTGCCATAGAAGCCCGGCTGGTTAAACTCGGGCTTCAGGATGCGACTCCCAATATGGCTTATGCTTTTACCAGACCCAGATAAGTCTGATGAATTTGATCGAGTTGCTGAAACAGTTGTTCCAGAGAGCCACTGTTATCAACAACGTCGTTGGCTTTTTCCAGTCTTTGATTCCTGGAAGCCTGCTTGGCCATAATCGCCTGAGTTTGTTCTTTGCTCATGCCGTCTCGGCTCATGGTTCTTTCCCGTTGAATGTCTTCAGGCACATCCACAACCAGAATACGGTCAGTGAGCACATGCTGATCGGTTTCAACCAGCAGGGGGGAAACCATGATCGTGTATGGGGATTCGGACTCTTCCAATTGCTGAACAATCTGATTGCGAATCAGCGGATGCAGTAACTGTTCCAGCCATACACGCTCATTGTCGCTATCAAAGATAATGTCTCTGAGTTTCCTGCGATCCAGGGTACCTTCGTCTGTGAGAATATCCTGACCATGTCTCTCTGCAATTTTAACCAGAGCTGGGCGACCCGGTTCAACAACCATACGTGAAGCCTGGTCTGCATCAACCACAGTAATACCCAGGCTGGAGAAGTAGTCAGTCACTGCCGTTTTGCCACTGCCGATGCCACCTGTAACCCCAATAACCAGCTTACTCATACTCAGCTCACAGTCCCATTATCTGCAGATAAGATTGAACCAGCGTTTCTCCCCACAGCAGGGCAATAAAACCAGCAGCGGCCAGATATGGACCAAAAGGAATAGGGTTACTGCGTTCCTGCTTCTTTAGAATAATCAGTACAACGGCCACAACTGTTCCTACCAGTGATGACAGCAGGATAATCAGTGGCAGCATTTGCCATCCCATCCAGGCCCCTAAGGCACCCAGCAGTTTAAAGTCGCCATAGCCCATACCTTCCTTGCCGGTGATCAGCTTGAATAACCAGTAGACCGACCATAGGGAGAGATAGCCAGCAGCAGCTCCCAGCACAGCATCCTGCAATGGAATGAACAGATCAAAACTGTTGGCCAGCAGTCCCAGCCAGAGCAAAGGCAGAGTGATGCTGTCAGGCAGCAATTGGGTATCCAGATCGATCATGGTCAGTGCGATCAGTGCCCAGACCATAAAGCAGAGTAAAACTGTCTGCAAAGTGGCCCCAAAGTAGATACCCACAGATACAGTTAATACGGCTGAAATGATTTCAATGGTGGGGTAGCGGGCAGAAATAGAGGTTTTGCAGGAAGCACAGCGACCTTTTAGAAACAGATAGCTGAGTACCGGGATATTTTCCCAGGCCCTGATCTTGTGTCCACAGCTTGGGCAGGTGGAATCCGGTTTGATCAGATTATAGGGCTCCATTTCCGAAGGAACCTTGTCCGGATGCAGAGCTTCAAGGCACTCCAGTTTCCACTGGCGTTCCATCATTGTTGGCAGACGCAAAATAACAACATTGAGAAAACTACCGACCAGCAAACCAATAATAGTCAGGGTGATATAAAAATAAGTGGGTGACGATTGCAGTAACTCTAGGAGTGCCATTAGTCAATAAGTCCGGTTTTTTAGTATGAAAGTGCCGCTCGATCAGGTTAAGAAACGCGTTTTAATTTGAGGCTGGCGACACTTTGTTTCATGGCTGTTTCTGGCCTTACTCTACTTGATTTTACCGGTAAGTGCATTGTTGAGTGGGTTGCCAGAAAGGTATGGATGGAATTGAAAAATCAAAAAACCATAACAGCATAGAGTTTGGTTCTGTGCTGTTATGGTTGCTTGTTCTGCGATGTGTAGAAAATCTGAGCTTTTTTACACGACCGCACCCAACTGGAAGATAGGCAGATACATGGCAATGATCAGGCCGCCAACCAGTACACCCAGTACGGACATGATCAGAGGCTCCATCAAGCTGGTGAGACCGTCAACCATGTTGTCAACTTCGTCTTCGTAGAAGGTGGCGACTTTATCGAGCATTTCATCCAGGGCGCCAGACTCTTCACCAATGGCTACCATCTGGACTGCCATGGCTGGGAATATGCCGGAGTTTTTCATAGAAAACTGCAGCTGCTGACCGCTGGATACATCTTCTTTGATGCGCTGAGTAGCGTCTGAATAGACGACGTTTCCTGAAGCACCGGCTACCGAGTCAAGAGCATCTACCAAGGGGACACCGGCTGCAAAGGTTGTTGAGAGCGTTCTGGCAAAACGGGCAACAGCCGATTTGTCGAGAATCACGCCAATGACCGGTATCTTAAGAAGAATACGATCCATCCTGTCTCGAGTTGCTTTGGATTTCTGCATTAATTTCTTAAAGAGGAAACCAAAGACAACCAGCCCTGCAATGGCCATGTGCCATGAATTCTGGACGACTTCAGAAATACCGATGACCAGCTGGGTAAAGGCAGGCAATTCTGCCCCAAAACCCTGGAAAACTTCTTCAAACTGAGGCACTACGTAGACCAGCAGAATACCGGTTACGACCATGGCAACACCCACAACCGCAATGGGGTATTTCATTGCTTTCTTGATTTTGGCCTTAAGGGCCTCGGTTTTCTCTTTATAGGTGGCAATTCGGTCCAGCAGTGATTCTAATGAACCTGACTGTTCACCGGAGGCGACCAGGTTGCAATAAAGATCATCAAAATAAAGAGGGTGGTTTCTCAGTGAGTCAGCAAGTGTAGTGCCCCCGGCAACATCGTTTTTGATTTTGCCAAGAAGATCTTTCATTGCAGGCTTTTCTAAACCGTCTGAGGTGATTTCAAAAGCTTGCAGCAGGGGAACCCCTGCTTTCATCATGGTGGCGAGCTGACGGGTGAACAGAGCGATATCCATGGGCTTGATTTTGCCGCCCTTGGTGCCCAGAGTCATACCCTTCTTTTTGACTTTGGCGGAATTGATTCCCTGCTTACGGAGTTCGGCCTTTACCAGGGCAATACTGGTGCCCTGAATTTCTCCTTTGGCCTTCCGTCCACTCTTGTCTTTACCTTCCCAGACGAATGTGGCTGTTTTCGTTGGTTTACGTGCCATATCTAGCCCGTTCCGTAGCTTCTTTGTAATTCTTAGTAAGCCACTGCTTTAAATGCAGTGTCGTTGTACCGCTTTTAACGGAGTCCGCTATAGGCTTTGTCGGCGTCTATTGTACGAGACCTTAGAGAAACTTGATACGAAGCAGGGAACAAAATCAGAAAAAGGTGACAAAAGTCCTAAAGTTTGATGGTTTTTTGCACTGTAATCATAGGGTTAGGTCGTTGATAAGCTCATTTCAGTTAGGTCGTCATCCTTCAGCGAATCCTTATCGATAACAGCAGTCTACTGAAGTCAGGCTGTAGTCATCCAGGTTTAGGGCGGTCAGGCAGCGTCCCCAGACACAGCCAGTATCAAGGGCGTGGATTTTTTTACGCTCAGTGTTGCCTTCCAGTGCTGCCCAATGGCCAAAAATAATACGTTCCTTGTATACCGGACTATCAGGAAAGCTGAACCAGGGCGCAAACTTCTTGCTGGCTGAAGCCGTCTTGTTATCAAGATCAAGCCGACCGTACTGGTCACAAAATCGCATCCGGGTCAGATAAGCCGCAGTCAGTTTAAGTTTCGCCCGGCGTGTATAGGCTTCTTCCATTGAGCTGATGCTGTCGGATTTAAAGAGAAACTGCAAAAACTCGGCATAGTTCTCACCCCTTAGCGCTTTCTCCAGTTTTGCTCCATAAAGACACGCTTGTTTCAGGGTCCAGATCGGAGGAATGCCGGCATGCACCATAGTGACTTCCCGCTCTTTATCATGGTGGATGAGTGGGCGATGCCTCAGCCATTCAATCAGAGAGTCTCTGTCAGGGGCGCTGAGAAGGGGGGCAAAGGTATCTTTCTTCTTGGTTCGGCGCACTCTGGCTGCTACAGCCAGTAGATGCAGGTCATGGTTGCCAAGCACAGCAGTGCAATTGCTGCCCAGACTTTTCAGGTAGCGCAGCGTAGCCAGGGAGTCTGGTCCACGGTTTACCATATCGCCCGCCACCCATAACTGGTCACGGCCTGGATTGAATTGGACTTTGTCCAGCAGGCGTCTGAGAGGCTCGTAACATCCCTGGATATCACCTACAGCGTACACGGTCATTAACAATAATCTCCTGAACCTGTACACGTGGGGTAGCTATCCACATTACAGGTCTTATAAAGGTTCTTGGCCTTTAACATCAAATTAAGGAATTCTTGATTGAAATGCTCAAAAGCCTGTTCTGAATGTGTGACCGCTTCAGGACGGGCTTATGGCCGGCTCGAAAAATCATCCTTTTCTTCGTTGACCGGATTGATACTGTCCTTTGGAGAGCTGACTGAGTTATCGGATATCAGTCAGCGATCTGAACAGTTTTGAAAATTTTATTTCCCTATGAATAGTAGTAACTCACTCACCCGCAGGCTTTCAAGTTGCCTTGTCGTCTATCATGGGTTGGTGGTTTTCTTGTGCAGATAATTGGCGATAGAAACAAACTCTGGCAGAGTCACGGTTTCAGGTCGGCTGACTGGATCAATGCCCAGTTCTGACAGTTCATCAGCACTAATCAACGTTTTCAGTGTATTGCGCATGGTCTTGCGTCTTTGCTGAAAGGCTTCACGAACCACTCTCTCCAGAAGTTTTACGTCATCTGCCGGGTAAGGTAATTCAGTATAAGGCGAAAGTCGTACAATGGCAGAATCAACTTTAGGTGCTGGTTTGAAGCAACCAGGACCTACAACAAAAAGGTTGTCTACCCTGCAATAATACTGAGCCATGATGCCCAGTCGACCGTAATGCTTCTCACCCGGCTGGGCAGCCAGTCTTTCTACAACCTCTTTCTGCAACATGAAGTACATGTCACTGATCAATCCCTGAAACTCAAGCAGATGAAAAATCAGGGGAGTAGAGATGTTGTAGGGCAGGTTGCCTACCAGTCTGAGTGTCTCGCCTTTATTCCCGCCTTGATTGATGAGAGAAGAGAAATCAAACTTGAGAGCGTCGCCTTCATGAATCCGGAATTCAGGGTTTAAACCAAATCTCAGTTTCAGGGTTGGGATCAAATCCCTATCCAGTTCAACGACATCCAGTTGACCGGCGCCGTCCAGCAGGAATTCAGTCAGCGCGCCCTGACCCGGGCCGATTTCCACGATTCGATCACCCGCTTTTGGGTGTATGGAACGGATAATCCGTTGAATGACTCCGTGATCGTGCAGAAAGTTCTGCCCAAATCGTTTACGGGCCTTGTGATAGGGAATTTCAGCCATGCTTTTGACAAACTAAACGAGCCATTGAGGGGGCGCTATGATAGCGGCAGATAACCCTTTTGGCTACCAGATACATTGGACAGGTGGGTTGGGAATTCAGGAAAAGTTCATCTAAATTTTGTCCAGCATTTAACTAAAAACCAATAAACTGACTGGTAGCCATAAAGCATGCAAGGAATCCTGTTCAATACTGTCGCGCTGGTGTTTTTTGTGCTCAATCTTGTAGCCCCGACCCAGGCTCAGACGGTTTTTCACTTCAAAGGTGGTAGCATTACCAGCGATGATGGTGGCTTCATTGATATTATTGGCAGTGAGCAAGGCACTATAATAAAACCGGCCAACGATAACAAGAACGGCAATATACGCATTGAAAGTGCCGAGATTTCATCCAACAAGCCCATCACCTTCGAAGTCCCCCGACAAGCCGTCTCACTCACCAATACGCAGGTTAAGGCAGAATCCGTGAGCGTGACGGCTTCGGAACTGCACTTGCTGGCCAGCCGTCATACAGAAGACTTGCAGAGTGCCAGTAAAAAGAGAGGTCTTGGCAGCAAGAAGATAGCAACTCATACCGAGCACCATTCTCGACTTAACCCAAGTGCTATCGAGGCACTTGGGTACATTAATATTCAGGTTCGTACGCTTGTTTCAGAAGCCGCCTATCTCAAGGCTGGTACGGGAATTACCTTGAATACTGAGCAATGGTTTGCTTTGGCAGGCCTTGAAGAACACTTTGTACAGGACGAAACGCGCCGGGAAGGTTGGTTAAAGAATAAGCATAAAGTCAGTGGCCAGCAGTGGACAAATGTTGTTCATACCCGGCTCGACGCGCCTGAGGTGACGATCAATGCTCAGTCCATAGAAGCCCAGGTGGGCATAGTGCCGGGAGAAACTCTGGAGCAATCCCTTGGTCGCTTGGTGGTCGCCTACCCAGAACTGGCCTGGTTAAACCAGGTCGGGAGCCACCACAGCCACTGGCAGACACTGGAAACCAGTTATCGATCCTGGAACCAGAAACACTCGGGGTTATCGCCATTGGCAGGTATCGTGATAGGGGCGGCGGTTACCGTGGCGACTTATGGAGTAGGCGCATCTTTCCTGCCGGTCAGCATGGGCTCTAACCTGATTGCCACCAATGTAGCCAATGCGGCCTTTTCGTCTATGGTGGCGCGTAGCTCTGTAGCGGTGGTCAACCACGGAGGTAACCTGGCGGCGGCTATTGAGGAAGTGTTTGCAGAAGAGGCCATAAAATCGGTCGGCGTTGAAGTACTGGCTGGCGCTATCATGGGTGGATTTGACGTACCCTATCGAATGACACCTGAAGCGCCTCTGGCACTGCAGATCCAAAATGCGGCGGTAAGAATTTCCGGTAGGGCTTCGGCAGGAGCTGTTATTAAAGGCGGTTCCCTGGGCGGGGCTCTTGAAGATGCAGCCAGCAAAGAAGCTTTTACACAATTGGCTGCACAGCTGAATTATTGGGCGGGCAATTACGCTCAACAACAGGGCTGGGAAGAAGGCAGCCTGGAAAAAGTAGCACTGCATGCCGGTACGGGAGCCCTGTATGGTTTGTTGAAAGACGGTAAACCACTGGCTGCCGCAGCAGCAGGCGCAGCCGCCCAGGCAGTGGCCAGAATCAGTATTCCAGGGGACGCGGATCCATGGGATATAGATGAATGTTGGGAACCCCCCTGTGCGCCAGAAGCGGAGCGATTTTATTTATCGTCCGAACAGCAGGAGTCTATTTATACAAAAGTGCTTGAAGTTCTGAGCACTCTTGGTGCGGCAATAGCGGCCCAGATAACGGGCGGTGACCCGGAAACCGGGGCCGACATTGGTCAGGCCCAGCACTTGTATAACCGCCAGCTGCACTCAGAAGAAGTGGGTGCTCTGTGGCAGAAGATAGAGAAGAGGACACCGGAGCAACAGGATCGGTACAAAGCAGCCGCCTGTTTTCTGACCCACTGCGCGGACAGTGTTCACCCCTCGGACGCCTACCACGATCAACTGCAAGACTGGCAGGAAGTGGGTTCAAACTTCGGCCAGGAGATCTTGGAACTGCAGGCCACCGGCCTGTTCACTTACAGCAACGCTGATGGCTGGAAAGACAGCATCCGGGCCAGCCGGGCAACAGCGGTTGCTCATATAATTCTGGCGGGCATAGAAGGCGTTGGTTTCGTCACCGCCGACCTGATGGCCATAAAAGCGGGAAATATGCCCCTGGCTGCAGCCCTTTGGACAGCAGGCACTTATGTTTCAGGTGAAACCCTGGGCAGGG
>NZ_JBPCXO010000345.1:0-4863 GCF_051008435.1 Endozoicomonas sp.
TGGGTCTGTTCAGAGTGCGGAGCTGAACATCTGCGTGACGTAAACGCAGCAAGAAACATTCTTGCGGTCGGGCATGACCGTCTAGCTGTAGGAATCCCCGTTCTTTAGGGCGGGGAGGATGTCAAGATTTGAATTCAGGCGAGTAGAAATGCACAACTGGAATGGCAAATTTTTCCGGTTTCAGGTGTCATCATAATCAGAGCAAACCTGCTCTTTGTAATAGGCTTTGAAAGCTTCGAAAACCGCTGTTGCCGTTTTATAGTCTGTCCATGTCAGCAGATACCAGTCAAACAGCTCACGGTCTAAAGCGTAAGGGTGGCCTGTCAAAGGTTCCGGGGCTATGTGGTCCAGAGACTCAACGGCACCCATTAAGTTAAACGGCCATAAAAGGTAGGACCAGAAGCCATAGCAGCGATTATAATAACAGGAGTGCAGGCTACCGGGATGGTTAAGCCACTCCAGCAATAGCTGGTAAGCAATGATCGTGATATTTCCAGCGTACTGTATGATTTTCGCTTCAAGCTCTTCGGCTGATTGACCAGCCTGCATTTCCAGCCACTGATATTGGTTGGCGGTCAGTATATAAACAATGACGCGTATTAATCGGTCCAAATCAGTCTGACTCTCGTAATGGTGTGCTTTATTACTTAAAAACTGATTGCGCAGAGTGACATAATCATCGTGCTTAATGCCCAGTTTTTTATTGAGGTAATTGGCGGTTGATGCCGTGTCGTAACGCGCCCGGCTTCCCCAGCCATGGGATGCCTGTATTAAACCGTAAACCTCACTGGCTCTGGTTTCTACTTCATACTGGGCTCTGAAGCTGTTCTGCAGCAGGGCGTAAATATCTATCTGAACCAGGCCGCAACGAAATATGCAGTTATCCACTTCGTCATAGTCATAGTCATAAATCATATCTTTCAGCGTCTTGTAGAGGTTGGCGCTGATTTTACTGGACAGCAGGCGAATTCCTTCCTCTTTCTGGTCGTCATGTATATACAGACGAAGGCTGTTGGCTATTTGCCTGGTTGTTCCGTACAGTCCGATGCCAGAACCCAGTGCCATAGCGTAAGGCGCTGCAGCGACATGAAACTGGCGGCTATATCGCCAATAGCCACGCGGCAATACTTTCTGCAGGTACTGCTTATGTTCCTCACACCGTCTGGAGCACCCCCAGCTGACATCATGGCTGGGTGAATAATGATATTGGCTGTCGGTGACATATTCTGCCGTATGCAAAGTCAATCCCGCCATACGCCCAAGGAGTTCCTCAACAGATTCAGGGACGCTGAACATGCTGGAAACTGGCTGGACATAGCCACTCCAGACCCCATGACCAAAATTGAACACAGGGTCATTGCTGTCGTCATCGGCCCATACAGGAGCCACCACGACAAGAATCAGAGTCATCAGATACGATCTGATAATTTGAGCGCAGTCCATAAGTCTTATGCCTGAAACCAGATAACAGATCGTAGACGCTTCAGAGCGCAGAAGGTTCCATGACATGAAAAAAATCATAATTTTTTGAAAAAGAGCTACTATCGTAGTGGGCTTTTAAATCAATACTCATTTGAAAATGCATGTTGATTGTCTTCGTTTCATGCATGCGAGAAATAATCGCGCTCAGCCTCTGAGCTTGAGACATTCACTTTCTAACGGCACTGTTCAGTTGCAAAGTTGTTTGGAAGTCAGCAGAAACTGCATTTCCTTGGCACGTCAGGGATATCAAAGCTCCAACTTCACCACCGAACAGCGCCCTTTCTAACTTGGCAGGGTTTAATTGTGGTTTGTGTATTATAAAAAAGGACTGTCTGTAGCCAGTAATGAAAAAGACATGAAAGAATTAAGACGAAATCTATTTGCTTTTTGTGTTCTTCCCTTTCTGGCGAATGCTGAAGCACCGGCAGTTAAACAGCCGCAGTCTGCGGACTATTGGGATGTTTCGACCCAGGTTCAGGGTCATCATGAAAAGATAGCCCGGCTTCAGGAGCTACAACAGGCTGCTATGATGGGAGGGCTCGAGCGGGCCAGACAGTTGATTAATGCAACTCCTGCCATGCTGAATGTCATTT
The DNA here is from genome assembly GCF_051008435.1 of Endozoicomonas sp. GTDB lineage: Bacteria > Pseudomonadota > Gammaproteobacteria > Pseudomonadales > Endozoicomonadaceae > Endozoicomonas_A. Next base: position 2,076 of record NZ_JBPCXO010000345.1, read on the forward strand.
ATAACAAGGATTATGGTCTTCAAACTCATAGGGATGGAACCCTTTTCAGTTATCTGGTCAACAAATCAGGGGCGGAACTGCTTAAAACAGAAGGGCGTATCAAGGCGCTGAATGTTCTTGCTGATCTAGGCATGAAGTTGAATGACGAACACTGGCGCAACTTTGAACTTGAGCCGACTAATTTACAGTTAGCAGTTAAGGTGAATGAGAATGACTGGCTGGGCTACAGTTATGAATCCTTGTATGAATTAATAGGTAGTTTTGATCAAGGTGATTCCATGTCCGTTAAAGCCCTGTGGGATTCGTTTGAAAACTTCATCAGAAAATCAGATCTGAATAGCCTTCAGGCAATGGAAAACCAACCGGAAAGTCTTGTTTCCATTTTTCATGAGAGGAGGCTTGAACTTTTTAGCCATCTATCAAAGGAATATGGTTTTTCTCGCCTGATCTGTCATGAGTGTTTCAAACGCATTGCCAGAGTGTTGTTTGAAAATACACCTGAAAGACTGATTGATATCATTGGGGAGTCTATGTCGCCCTGGTCTATTGACCACATAACGGAGTTGCTTGGGGTGGAAGCTTTGTTGCTGACGCCTAATCGCAACGGCGATAATCTGCTTCACAGTGTTGTACGTGGAATGGGTTTGGATAATCGTGCCTGGCTGGCTCTGAAAAGTATGAGATGTTACTACCTATCGACCTGGTTCAGTCAGGATTGCGCTGACGTTAATAAGTTCTTCAAAAAGGCACTGGCCGAGAAAAATCATCAGCAACAGACGCCGCTATTCCTGGCATTTGCAACGAATAATTTTGAATATGCACGGGAAATGGAGGGTTTGCTGGGGCGGCGGTATCCCCCCGACGAAAAGGATGCAGAGGGAAAGACTGTACTTCATCATCTGGCTTTGGCTGGTCATATGCAGGCTATCAAGGATCTGGTAATACAGGGGCACGACCTGTTTGTTCTGGACTCCAGTCATGAGTCGCTCCTGCATAAAGCGGTGTTGTCGGAGAACGCGGAACTTGTAGAGTATCTCCTTGAACAAGGTCTTGATCCTAATCAGTCAAACCGTTCAGGGCTTACTCCTCTGAAGCTCGGGATTCAGAACAAAGGGTTCACTGAATTGCTTCTTGCACTGGCTGATATCACGGGACATGCATTATTTGCCGGTCTGGACAGACAGGATCTTGAGGAGGTGCTCCAGACCCCCGGAATGGCTCACAGATACCTGGCGGAGATAAGCACTGGCTTGCCTGAACAGAAAAAATTATTGGGAGAGCTCGGACTCTGGTTGCTTGATCGCCATCATTTTGAGGCGGGCTGGATTCTTTTGCGTGGCAACCCTTGCGCTCTGTATCTGTTGCGAGAGCATGAGTGGCCTGTCATGTCGGCAATTTGCCAAGGAGAGTTGGCTGGAGGTGAAGACATCGGCTCGGGTACAGCCATTGCGATTCCAGATTATTTCAAGCCTTGGGAAATTCATGAGGATGATCCATTCGGGTTCTCTCCGCTCCATCTGGCAGCAATGCTTATTGGAACACAGAAGCAGGATGAAGTTTATCATTATCTGGTAGATTTCGGGGTGGGGGGATTTCCGACAGACAAACAATCTAAAACCGTGGTTCATCATTTGCTTGAAAAAAAACAATCCCGGGCTTTATTTCGCCTGTTGATCCAGAGTAAAGATTCCTCAGATCTACTGAAAACCTACCCTGAGCTAATGAAGAACGCCATTATAAACGGAGATCAGGAATCAACAGCTGTGTTGCAGTTATTCTGGTTTAGTGTTTACAACATGGGGGTCATCTACCCACCAACACATAATTTGTTTGTTGATAGTTTTTTTGCACGAATGACTATAACTCAAACTGCCCAAAGAGAAGATAGGTTTGAATGGGTGAGGCAATATAGTGGTAATAAAAGAATATCGCCACTTGACCGCATTTTGACTGATACGATCTATTATAGCTACTATGAACTCGTTTCAGCAGCTAATGAGAGCCCCTTCCTCGCAAGCGAAGAGGTTTTGCCATTCGGCACTATGTCATCCCTTTTGATTGATGGTGCGAATCCAAATGGATGGCTTCCCTTCAAAAGTCCAGGTGGGCGCTTATCTTTTATTGAACTGCCTCCTACGAAAATAGAAGAAGCATCTTCTTTCTTCGCTCTGTCCATTCTTTTTGGAATAGACATAAAAGAAATATTAGTTTTATCTCATATCCTTTATGAAGGCGGCGCTCTCAAAAATAGTTTTAAGGGGGGTAGCAGTCAGATAGAGTTGAGCCCCGTTTATAACGGCCTGAAAAATTACCGGGATGCTCTGATTGGTCGAGATAAAACACGCTTCACTGCAAGTACAGAAGGACTCAGAATTCAGGCTGCAAAAGTCCTTCAGGATTTAGGGCTGGAAGGAGAGTTCAGCCACATACATCCGATCTGTAACTGTCTATCCCTTAAACCATTGGGCTCATGTTTATCCACCGGAGAGCACTGCGACTCATACGGGCAGTTGGCTACAGGACAGGACTTTACCCCTTGGTGCCAGCAAAAAGCGGAAATGCCCGGAAAGCTGTTTGGTAGGGACCTCAGGGCTATTTGTGATGATTATGGCTATTCGGTTTTTTGAACTACAACAGCGCGGAACCGAGCCCAGATAAAAAAGGGGGCTTTTACAGGTTGGCTGATGAAAAGTGAGGGGTTGCAACAGAAATAGCCTTCAGGAGACGATTGATTTGTAAGGATCAAAATTTCTGAAGGATCAGACATGTGTGCAACACCCTCACTACG
>NZ_JBPCXO010000346.1:0-2096 GCF_051008435.1 Endozoicomonas sp.
AGCCAAGCGAAAGGCAAGAGGCTATAAGAAACCGCACTTTAAAATTATGGTTTATTTACTGACTGGCAAGCTGAATTTCACCCGAGTGAATGAATCCTGCTTACCCACTTGAAATTCAAAAGAGCCAGGATTATCTTATGTTTATACCCCAGTCTACGCTGAAAGTATTTGAAATGACGCAGCTTGATCGAATGATTGACTGGTATGCAAATCTTGAAAAGCCGTGTGCAGAGGATTTGCAAAGAGTCATGGTTGAGGCTGATGTTCAGTGTCAGCTGGATAAGTTCAGAACAAAAGCCCTTAATATGAACAGTGGTCAGTTGGAAAAAGAGCGCCACTATTCAAGACGCTTGGGTAAGAATATGGAGCGAGCTCATTCTCCCAGGCCACACGACGCTTGTGAAGCTCATGCCATAGTATCTGGAGGCCATAAAGATGCTGCAGTTGCTAGGGCAATCTTGGCTCGCTACAAAAGAGAATTGATGACCCAAGAAATGGCTGTTGGCTACCCAATCAGCTTGAAGACCGGCCAAAGATGCCTGAGTGGTTAAGGAATGCCGTTCCCCATCGGAAAATACACAGGGACTCCTACTACGAGTGGATAGGGGAGGAGATCAATAGAATGCGAGTTAGAAATTTATCTGATCTTTTGGGGCAGTTAAGACTGATTCGTTTGAGACTTCAATCTGGCAGAGTAAAGCCTAAAATCGCCCAAGGTACAGGTATTGCATGATGTTATACGCTATCTATGCAGACAAGAAAAATTTTGGATTATTAGGGTTCGATCGTGACGAATCCCGGTCTATTTTTGGTGACGACATTGACAACCAGTTTGATGTTAATTGGGAAGTAAAATCATTCGGTAAAAGCTGGAAGTCGATGACCGTTAATTTTGCCGATGAGGATGGAAAGTATTTCAAAGAGATACCCGATATTTCTGAGCATCATGGTCGGCTTTTTTTATCAGAGAAGGCCTATGATGTTTTGCAAGACTTGCTTGAAGCGGCTGGTGAATTCTTACCTGTAAAGTATGCGTCTGGAAATGGTTATATGTTTAACCCTCTTCAATATGCTGAATCTGTCGATGGAGTGGACTACCAGTTAAGCCAAAAAGACGAGTTTAACGATGTGATTAGCCTTGGCTTTCATGAAAACAAAGTTAGAAAGTTTATGGCCTTTCGATCTGAGTTCAGTTACCTGAATGATTTGATCTGCCAGGAAGAGCTGAAAGAGAGAATAGAAAAAAACAACTTGAAAGGTGTGCTTATTACTCAGGTTTTGGGTAACAGAAGTGCTGCTTTTAATCCAGAACTGTATCTAAATAGTTAGCGAGGGAGAGGATGGCCACGATCAGCAGTTGGCAGCAGTTCAAATCACTGATCTCGGAAGTACAAAGTCATAGCTGCCATCAAAACCAACAATGGCCAACGGCACCAGTCAGGCTGAACTTAGGAATGGATCGATTGTGACGGTGACAGGGGGAGCCTGAAGGGATGGATTAAGGAGTAGGTGAAGAGTGCTGCGCCGGAATTGGCACAGTATGAGGCGGAGGTGTAAGAGGACTATTCAAGTGCTGAGTAACTTCTTAGAAATGTGCTTAAGATTCAAGGTTCTTTCAGTCTCTCTACGCACTTTGACCAGAGGCTTATAGGTTTGCTGTTTGTTCAGGGCATTGGTTCGTGAGTCAAACTGGTAAAGTTGCCGAAACAGACCTTCCAGTTCCTGGATCTCTACATCGGTAATATTGTCCCAGACTTCGTAATAAGAGAAGTGAGTCCAGTCGTTGATCCTGTTGCGTTTATGGCTGTACAGCCTTTTTCTGATGATCCCATCCGCTGACATACCTATGTACACCACGTCATAGGATTTCCCTCTTCTCTTGTAGAGGGCATAGATGCCACGTAGTCCAGGTGGAACATCATTCAGCTCGTCAATAGACCGATATTCCAACGCAGTTTTTATCAGGCGCATAGGAGCCTGTCGGACTTACCACTGACCTACTGCGAAAAAGCCGGATTTGGCCATTTTTTATGATTCTTTTCGTTGAATAGCTCGCTATTCGCCTCAAATAATCATAAAAACTGTCTCAAACCGGA
>NZ_JBPCXO010000347.1:0-7568 GCF_051008435.1 Endozoicomonas sp.
TTCGAGCATAAATTTCAGTAGAACGAGTCGAATTATTTGATGGATTCGTGCGAATAGTTGACCTATTTAATCGAATTCATCAAATAATTGGACCGTTCTTTCTGGAATTTAGGCCGAAATTGTCTTAAGTCCGACAGACTCCTAGAGTATTCATTGTGGAGCCACCGGGCTCCACAATGTTCAGCAGATGAGATAAAACTCAGTATCCGCCTTTATCTTCTTCTTGTTCTTTCAGACCGAGAGCGACCAAAAGGCTGCCCAGCAGACTGCTGGCACCAAAGCGGTAGTGATTACGATCAATCCATTTTTGACCCATAACATCGGCAGCAATAGCCAGATGCTCTTGGGCGTCTTCAGCCGTACGAATACCACCAGCAGGCTTAAAACCTACGTTCTGTTTACCACTATCGCGAATTGCTTCCAGCATGATACGGGCAGATTCGGTCGTTGCATTGACATGCACTTTACCGGTTGAAGTCTTGATAAAGTCCGCACCGGCTTCAATGCAAATATCGCTGGCTCGACGGATCAGGGCCGGATCTTTCAGCTCTCCGGACTCAATGATCACCTTCAGCATCACCCTGTCCGCGCACACTTCCTTACAGCGGCGAACCAACTCAGCCCCTACTTCCTCGTTACCCGCCATAAACGCGCGATAAGGGAAAACAACATCCACTTCGTCTGCACCATAAACGACAGCTGCACGAGTTTCTGTCACTGCCAGCTCAATATCATCACCGCCCTGTGGGAAGTTGGTCACGGTAGCTACAGTGACGTCGTTCAGACCCAGTTCTTTCAGGGTCTTTTTGGCAATGGGAACAAATCTTGGGTAAATACAGACTGCGGCAGTATTGCCTGCCGGCGTTTTGGCTTTATGGCAGAGATCAATAATCACTTCCGGCGTATCATTATCATTCAGGGAAGTGAGGTCCATCAGTTGCAGGGCCTGACGGCTACTGGCAGTGAGATCGGTCATGAGTCTGTCCTCTGGCTCCAAAGAGCTTTGACGGCGACAGAAAATAAGAAAAGCATGCCTGAAAAAGTCGGTCGCCAGTCGTAGTTTATAAACAAAAAAACCCCTGCACCAAAGACGCAGAGGCATTTTTTGCCAGCTCAAGGCTGTTTTGCTGATCATCCACCTGAGCCTGCAGCGTGGACTGCAAACTCAACACTTCGTGCAAGAGTCTTTGTACTGCGGGAACAGGCAACAGTGCAGTACATTTCTCCCCCCATGAGCTTGGGGTCGCTCGAAGTGAGGGCACATCCTAGAGAATCCCTGACATCAATGACAGCAAGTATTTTTGGATGCACATTCATTTTTTTTGAACAACATTAAACTCTGAAATAAGACCTTAACCATTGATGTGCCAGATCCTGGTGGTGCATTTCATGCCAATAGAGATCATAGGCAATGGGTTCAACAGTAATTGGCATAGGTAATGTTGTCACCCGATACAGCTCCTCAGCATAGGCCGCCCAATTACCAGAAGATACAAACATCAGGTCCGTGCTTTCACAGACCTGGGTGGCACTGTGAAAATCACCAACCGCTACCACAACTTCACGATCCAGCCCCAGCTCAGCCAAAGTCTGGTCAGTGATGGATACCCTGTCTGTGACCGCGCCGATACCGATATGCCCAAGCGCCAGACAAGCTTCAAGTGTCCAGGGTTGTTCAAGGCATGGGTGGCTCTCCCGCACCATGCAGACCAACTTGTCTTTATACAGTCTTTTTCGGTGCAGACCTGAGATTCTGTGCTGCCCACAATCGAGATCATCGGGCAAAGCCACCAGATCAACCTTTCCTGCTGCCAGCTCTTCGAGATTTTTCAGGGTCAGATGCATCAATTTGATTTTGATTTTCGGAGCACTCTTGAGAATGTCCGCCAAAGAATTCTGAAACTTCAAATGATTGGCAGTTTCTGGCAAAGCAATAGTGAAATGACGGTCGCAATGCTGAGGGTCAAACACTTGAGGCTGAACCACTTTCCAAAGCTCATCGAGAATAGGTTTTAACTGCTCCTGAATAGCCAACGCCCGTGAAGTCGGTATCAAACCATGGGCCGTTCGAGTGAAAAGAGGGTCTCCTGTCAGCTCACGCAGCCTGGAAAGACTCTTGCTGACCGCAGACTGGCTGAGATTCAGCCGCTCAGAAGCTCGGGTCACGCTTCTTTCTTCCAGCAGAGCCTGAAGGCACACCAGAAGATTCAGGTTAATTCGGGACAATTCTTGAATAGGCATGATCAGTACTCAAGATATTCCTATAAGGAAATATATTATTGAAAATATATCACTTCTGTTCATATCTTGTGCATTTTACACTGTACTCAATACTGATTTTTATGGATGAGCCCTCTGTACATGCCATTAAGCCAACGTTCTGCCTTGCCGGTTATCTTTGCCCTGGTCATTTTAAGCCCACTGGCTATCGATATTTATCTGCCATCATTGCCAGAAATGACTCGTTTCTTCTCAGCCAGTGATTCTGAAATACAGCTGACAATTTCCCTGTTCATGATCTGCATGGGCGTTGGACAACTGTTTGCCGGCCCTTTTTCAGACATCTATGGCCGCAAAGCTTCGGCCCTGCTGGGTGTGGGACTTTATCTGGTTGGCAGTATCGTGGGCGCCGTTTCCACCAGCATTGAACTGCTTTATGTTGCCCGAATATTGCAGGGGCTGGGTGCGGCCAGCTGCACCGTCACAGCCTTTGCCTGGATTCGGGATCATTTCAGCCCGATAGAATCCGGCAAATGGATCAGCTATATGGGCGGAATGATCGGCACCATTCCTACACTCGCCCCCACGCTCGGTGGTGCTCTGGCTATTTACTGGGGCTGGGAAGCCAACTTTGTCTTCATGGCCCTGCTCAGCGCCTTTATTTTTCTGCTGGCCATCAGGAATATGCAATCCAAGGTTCGCTCAACGACTCAGGATAAAAATACTTCAGGACTTTTCCTGCAGAATCTGGGAAGCATTCTGGGCAACAAACAGTTTCTGAACTATTCACTCAGTGGCTCGTTGGCTATGGGCGCTATTCTGACTTACGCCACTCACGCCCCTTATGTTGCCATCAACCTGGCAGGTTTGAATGAGTTTGGCTTTTCTCTCTTTTTCGGCCTGCTGGGGTTAATGCAATTATCAGCCAGCCTGCTGACACCCAGATTGATTGACTGGCTGGGTCAACGCCAGACAATCGTTGTCGGATCTTTGTTTTCTATTGCTGGTGCCTCAGGTCTACTGTTTGTTCCAAGCGACCAGCCACTCTGGTTTTTTGCTCCTGCCGCAGTCGGTGCAATCGGCTTTAATTTTATTTTCGGCACCGCCTCCAGCCTGACTCTCGAACACTTTAAACATTGTGCCGGGCTGGCTGCCGCAATAGACGGCTTTGCCCGTATGACTGGCGGAGGGTTAATTGCCTTTGCAGTAAAACTGGCTGGTTTTGATGCGTTTACGACAGTGTCTCTGGCTTATGCTTTGCTGGGTGCATCGCTGATTCTAGCGGGTCTCGACTTACTGCAACGATCCGAAAAAAGAACCAATAAGTTGTCTTTGAAAGCCTGTCGATAAAAAACTCTCATTTTCGACTGCCCTTCTGGCAACCTAAGAGATACTCTATAGGCACTTAAAAACCAGCAAACAGTAGTATTCGCCTCATGATCCCGACGGAATCCCTCGAAATTGTCAGGGCCGTGGCCCACTTCAAAAACTTTACTGCGGCGGCCAAACACCTGCATAAAGTGCCTTCAGCCATCAGCTACACCGTCCGGAAGCTGGAAGAGCGGCTGGATGTACAACTGTTTCTGAGGGACAGCAAGCGCGTCGAGCTGACTCCAGCAGGTGAACACTTTATCCAGCAGACAGGCAAACTGCTGGCAGAGCTGGAAGAACTTGAAAAAACCACCCGCCAGATGGCCACTGGCTGGGAACATGAAATAAAGATTGCCCTGGACAACGTGGTGAACCAGGGCATGATCTACGACCTGATTCGCGATCTTCAGGCTGTTCGCCCGGAAACCAGTCTGGTGATCAATACCGAAGTTCACAACGGTTCATGGGATGCTCTGTTCCATAATCGTTGCCAACTGGTGATTGGTGCCCCCAAAACCATTCCTGACAACATTGCCAATAACGACCGCTTTGACTGGAAACCCATGGGGTCACTGGAATGGGATCTGGTTATGTCGCCAGAGCATCCCCTGGCCAGCATTTCAGGTCCGATCAGTCAGGACATGCTGAAGACTTACAGCTCAATCTGCATTCAGGATACTTCTAGAATCTTCCGACAGGGCTACAACCTGCTGCTGGAAGATCAGCAAATACTTCTGGTACCCAGCTTCCGTATGGCCATTGAGTGTCTGCTCAAGGGCCTTGGCATCACCATCATGCCCAGCCATTTTGTTCAGCCTTACATTGAGCAGGAACTGTTGGTACGCAAGGATGTTCTGGATATCCCCATGAATGACAGCTGCTATCTGGCATGGAATAAGGAAGTCATGGGCAATGGTATTCGCTGGGTTCTGGATTGGCTGGGCGAAGAAAGCTGGCTGAATAAAGTCTGGCTGCAATATGACACTATGAAGCCCATGGGTTATCACGTTCCCTGAGCCAGCAACACTTGGCATTTCTGCATTTGTACGACGGCACTTACTCTACACTGAGAAAAGGAGCTAACGTACAAGTGCAAGGATGCCATGTTCAAGCCTACCCACCTTCTCATCGTTTCTGTGCTGTTTCTTCTCGGACCTTGCAAGGTCAGCAGTGCACCTTTCTATGACGACTCCCAACCGATATTCATGCATTACTTTTGCTGGCCTCCTGAAGCTCCCAACTGGAGTCGGGTCGACAAAAGCCAACCACTGGACGATGCCCATTGCGTGATAGAGGACCTGCTCATTCAGATCTATCACAAGCAGTTGATTCGTCTGAAAACCCAGAATGATGTGGTCAGGCTGGTCAATGCCCCCATTTCCGGAAAGACAGAAAAACGGGGCCGACACTTGCTGAGTTTTTCCGTCTTCAACGGTTTCAGAAGACTGGCTCACTGGGGAATGAATAATGCTGCCGACATCAGTGCCGGCGATAAGGACAATGCTACCGCTCTGAGAATGTCGATTGGTAACAGTCTGGATTACATGATGGACTTTGTTCTGAGAAACAAAGGCAATCCCAACCGGACTTTCGGACAGCCAGGCAATCAGGACACCGCCCTGAGCGCCCTTCTAAAGTGGGGAAGTCCATTCAACCTGTTCAGACTGATCATCAATGCCGGGGGTAAAGCCAATGATCAGCAGCATCTGAATCAGATCGCTGCATATCTGAGAGCCACGGCCGCCAACAATCCCTCTTTGCAGGCCGAAGTGGACAGTTTGATAGCCCAGATAACAGCCAATGGTTTTATCACAGCGCCCAGGCTGACAATACCTTCAGAGTTAATAGAGCCTGACATGAGCGAACAGATGGACGACGCTCTATACCAAGCGATGATGGCAGGCATACTGACTCCCGATCATATGGACAGCTTCAAGGTCCACGGCAAGTGGTATGAGCACTTTCTGGCCTTTAACGGTTTCTCCTCAAGCCTCAGTTACAGACTGAGAACACTGCCCAAAGACGAAGCAAAGATTATTGTAGAAGCCCGGGATGATACGGGTAATGACCTGTTATTGGCGGCCATCAAGAGTCTGAATATTGATACGATAAGAGTGGTTTTGAAGGTTTCCAAAGCCAATATCAACGTACCCGTCCCCCCACACCCTGATTACTACAGCTCAGGGGATACCCCCATGACGATTGCCCGAAAGTGGCAGGTTCCCAAGGCCATCATTGAGCTCCTGAAATCCTACGGTGCCCAATAAGAAAAACCCCCAGCTTTCGCCGGGGGTTTTCTTGAGTAACCCTGTAATGCCTATTAAATGGCAGGGTATGTATAAGGGGCAGCAATACCCAGTGGCAAGCCCAGAGCCCAGTAAAGCAGCAGGAAAGCAGTCCAGCCCACCAGGAAGACAATGGAGTAAGGCATCATCAGAGAAGCAACGGTACCGATACCGGAGTTCTTCACATAACGCTGGCAGAACACAATAATGACAGGGTAGTAAGCCATCATCGGAGTAATGATGTTGGAAGAGGAATCCCCTATACGGTACGCAGCCTGAGACAGTTCCGGAGAAATACCCACAGCCATCAGCATTGGGACAAAAATAGGTCCGATCAGAGCCCGCTTGGCAGAAGCAGAACCTACCGTCAGGTTAACGACAGCGGTCAACAAAATAATGCCGACAATCGTCATCTGACCCGGCAAATCCAGTGCCTGCAGCACTTCTGCACCAGACAGCGCCAGCAGAGTACCCAGATTAGAGTCTCCGAACGCTTTCAGGAACTGGGCACAGAAGAATGCCATAACAATGTAACTGCTCATGGTCGTCATGGACTGGCTCATGCCGGCCATCACATCACGATGATTCTTGAATGTACCGGTCATGCGGCCATAGATCACACCTGGAATCAGGAAGAACAGGAAGATCAAAGGCACAATAGACTTCATCAGAGGCGCTGTATGCGCGGTCAGGGAGCCATTCTCAGCACGCAGCGGAGAAGTTTCTGGCAGACAGGCCAGAACCAGCAGACCCGCCATGGTCAGCAGAACGGCACTGCCGATCTTGAAAGAGCGATCTTCAGCTTTGGTGTAGCTGCTCATGTCTTCCGCTTCTTCCAGATCCTTGTTCAGCTCAACGCTCTTCAGACGAGGCTCAACAATTTTCTCGGTCACAAACCAGCCCAGCAGGGTCACGACAAAGGTAGAGACGAAAGTGAAATAGAAGTTCGCCAGCGGGTTAACCAGGTAGTCCTTGTCGTAGATCTGGGCAGCAGACTGGGTAAAACTCTGCAGCAGTGGATCCAGGCTGGAAGGCAGCAGACCCGCAGAGAAACCACCGGACACACCGGCAAAAGCAGCAGCCAGACCGGCCAGAGGATGACGACCCGCAGCGTGGAAGATCACTGCGCCAATTGGAATAACCAGAACGTAACCCGCATCTGCAGCAACAGAGCTGATCGCACCAATCATGACTACCGCAGGAGCCAGCAGCTTCTGCGGTGTCATGCGAATCATCTTTTTCAGGGCGATGTTGATATAACCTGAAGACTCAGCAATACCCACACCCAACAGGGCAGCCAGAACCATACCCAGAGGGGCAAAGCCTGTAAAAGTAGTCACACTGGAGGCCATAAAGTCAGTCAGATACTGAGCATCCAACAGGTTTTTAACCTGAATGGCTTCACCCGTCGCAGGACTCACCAGATCAAAGCTGATAGAAGAGAAAACGGCAGACAGGGCTACCACAATCAGAAGACAGTAGACGAACAACATGGCCGGATCAGGCAACTTGTTACCCGCCACTTCAATGGCATTCAAAAAACGATCAATAAACGGCGGCTTCTCGCTAGGAGCCTGTCGGACTTATGCTTTCGAGCATAAATTTCAGTAGAACGAGTCGACAGTCTTGAGCGTTCTAGACAGCTTCGATGGATTCGTGAGAATAGTTGACCTATTTAATCGAATTCATCGA
>NZ_JBPCXO010000348.1:0-2148 GCF_051008435.1 Endozoicomonas sp.
GAAAATATGCAGCCGATTTTAAAGAAAATATGACTATTCAGTTTGATAAGCTTCTACCCAGATGGAACTACACTGCCACTCCTGAGGCAGGGTGAAGTCAGGAAGTTATTTTTAGACAAATCCTAAATCAGTACCGGCATGGATTCAATCAGTGTTGGAAAGAGGCCGCTCTTGGTGTTTTGTTCTCCCGCTGCAAACTGATCCGCTACCCAGTTATTGGTGTCGTCCCATTTTTTAGTCGCAACAGAAACGGCATTTATGGCTGATCTGACATCTTCCCGGTTGAGATACTGGCCCAAAGATTTAAAAACGTAATCGGGTCCTCGTCTACGAAAGTCATAGAGATTTCTTTGAGAATCTTTCACCACAATGTTAACGGCTTGCATACAGTAATCGTTGACCCATTTGGGAACCGTCTGATCTTTGAATTTCAGAATCTGTACGGTGCAGTTGTTTGCCATGCTTTTCGTTTGGTTGAACTGGTTATACGTCAGTGTTCCGTGCTCTCCAGCAAAAACAGGCATGAGAGGGTTCTGTATAGCAGGGTCTACCCAAGGATTACCAAGGGAGATTTTGACCAGCTTAATGGCAGAGTTGGACGGATCCTTATTCATCTCGATAATTTTTGTCGCAATACCGGGGACGTAGTGTCCACCAAAAGACTCACCCGCAATGATCAGGGGGCGAGACCGGTAATTTTTATCCTTATGGTTATCCAGAAATGCCTGAATACCCCGGTAAAGCTGCTCGGTTGCTTCGTTTTCATTCTGAGCTGCTGCGGCATTACTGGTACTGAATGACAAACCTGTTCCTGCAGGCTGATCAATGGCCATATAGGCAGCAATTTTATGCCAGGAGTACAAACGGGACTTTACATAATGAGTCCCTTTTTCAACAGCGGATGGATCAATGTAGAAAGGGCCGTTTTCCATAAAAAAACCATCCAGGCTGGAAGATCCTGGCCCTCCATTCAACCAGATCACAATGGGACTTGTGCTATCCCCATTTTCAGCTTCAGCAAACCAGTAAAAGAGAAAAGCTTCGCCGCCATCAGCTGCAGTATTGACTTTAAGATGGCCGGCTTCCTGTCCCTGGATAGAACCTGAGTACCCTGGAAGTTCGGTCACCGGACCTGGTTCAGGAGGAGGCTCATGAAGCTTGGTTGGAGACGCCTGAATAATAAGCGACAAAGATAGAGTAATGCCAGCAAACAAAAAACTGAGTCTCAGCATGAGGAAATCTACTTCTCAGATATAAAGGTGAATTGCCTTCAGAAAAATAGAATGGGGTGGAGTGAAGGGCAAATCACATCCTGTCGAAAAAAACCACAAATTAAGTTGCAAACTGCTTAATTAAGTATAGAATGAGAATCATTCTCATTAACAGCAAAAAAGGAGATGCCTATCGAAACTAGACTTTTTGACCTGATTGACTGGTAAACAGCTACCAGTAACTCGCATATCCTCATCGTTTTGGCGGCTCGTCCCAAGCCGCCTTTTTTTATTCTCTTTCTCATTGCTCTATTCAAATATCCAAGCTCTGCAATTTGGCAGCAAGAGGCTGAATAATGGCCAACTGTTCTTCTGTGAGAGTTCGTGGTTGTCCTGTTGGCTGGATTTCATGGTTTCTTCTAAAGCTTTTTGACCCGCATTAAAAATGTATCTGCTGGGCAGCGCCATAGGGGAATAGCCAAAACTGATCAAGACGCCCTGTAGCCAGAGAACTGCGATTCGAGTATTAGCATCAGGAAAAGGTCTAAGACTGAGAAGGTTTAATATTGAAGAGGGTAAGGCTTCAAAAAGCTGGGCTTCAGTTTGTATGCCCTGCATTTTGGCCGAGGTCTCTGAAAACCAATGATCGAGGGGCGCTTTGATAAATTTGTCAGGGAGCTCGTTGTAACGCAGGAAGCCAATGCCTTCCTGTTGCAGTCGGGGGATTATGCTACCAATCGCACGATGGACCAGATTATAGCCATCTTTTCCCTTGAATTTGGATAATGTGTATTTCCACCCAAGTACCATGCCTAGGAGCCTGTCGGACTTAAGACTATTTCGGCCTAAATTCCAGAAAGAACGGCCCAATTATTCGATGAATTCGATTAAATAGGTCAACTATTCTCACGAATCCATCGAATAATTCGACTCGTTC
>NZ_JBPCXO010000349.1:0-5341 GCF_051008435.1 Endozoicomonas sp.
AGGTTACTGTGCAGGACTGGTATAGCAATGATGCTCAAAAGCTGGATGAAATCCGTACCAGCGATGCGGTGCTTCTGGCCAATAAGATCGATAACCTGGTCAATGCCATGGCAGGTTTTGATGCACCTCCTGCAGGTGATGCTCAATTGCCTCAGGATACCAGGGATCAGATCAATCCGGTGATTGCTGCTAACTGGCAAGCGGCCTGATTGTAACCCCGCAAATTTCCCACCCGGTCTATGCCGGGTGGGAATCCCTTCAAAACAGAATCATTCTGTCGCTTCAAGCAAAGCCTCTGTTCAGGGTTCTTCAGCCGATTCAACCGAGTGTGAAAAATATTTACACAGTCATTGCTCTACAGCACTGAAATTTCATAGAGCGGTAGGTATAATGCGCAGCGAAAATTATTCTTTCCGCAGTTTTATCTATGAAAATACGACTTCATTAATCTCAACACTGTTTTCCGTGGTTTGAGTGAATGTCGTTTCTAGTCCAGACTGCTTGCGTATTTCTGAATCTGAAGGATACAGTTTCATGCGATCTCAAAAGGCTTCTCCAGGTGCCAGGCGCCGTGTAGTTGGAGAGGTTCTTGTACACGGCCTGTCTCATGATGGTCGTGGTATTGCCCGCTTGCAGGGCAAAACCCTCTTTGTAGAGGGGGGGCTGCCCGGCGAGCAGGTTTCCGTCTTGCTGACAGAGGATCGGCGTCGCTATAGCAGTGGTCGAGTGATCGATGTCGAGTCTGCTTCAGACGAGCGCGTGCCTCCCCCCTGCCGACACTTTAAAGTCTGTGGTGGCTGCAGCCTGCAGTACTGGTCCCATGAAGGACAGTTGCAGGGTAAGCAGAGTATTGTGCTGGATCAGTTGCAGCGCTTTTCATCCCTGACACCTGCAGAAATTGCCGAGCCACTGGCATCCCAACCCTACGGCTACCGTTATCGTGCCCGACTGTCCATTTTGTGGAAGAAAGGTCGTTTATCTTTGGGATTTCGCGAGAAACAGAGTCAACAGATTGTTGATATCAGGGAGTGTCCGGTATTGGCAGAGCCTTTGCAGCCTTTGCCAGAGCAATTGCGAGTTTTGCTTCCTGAGTTGAAACAGCGAGAGTCGATCAGTCATGCTGAATTATTTCTGGCTGATTCTGGTCGGGCCGTCCTGCTCAGACACATCAGGGCTCTACCACCCGCAGACTTAAACCGGTTGGAAGCATTTGCCCGGGAGCAACAGCTATACCTCTATTTAATGGGCGATGAAAAACATATCAGTTGCCTGTATTCCCCATTGGATGATCCCTGGCTTTACTACCGGATACCAGAACTCGATCTGAGGTTTCAGTTCAGACCCACAGATTTTACCCAGGTGAACTGGCCCATTAATTGCCAGATGGTCACTCAGGCTTTGGACTGGTTGGATTTAAAGCCCCAGGACCAGGTGCTGGACCTGTTTTGTGGTCTCGGCAACTTCTCCCTGGCAATGGCCAGGAAAGCAGCGTCTGTCATTGGCGTTGAAGGCAGTGCCGGTGCTGTGGAGAGAGCGGCATTCAATGCCGACCTTAATGGCCTGACAAACAGTCAGTTTTATCAGGCAGATCTTTCGGCACTGATCAAAGGCGATAAGTCGGGCGAAGACTGGTTGCATCATAACTACGATGCCATGTTACTGGACCCGCCAAGAACCGGTGCCATCGAAATTATTGAACAGATGGAAGGCCATATACCCGAACGGTTGCTTTATATTTCATGCAACCCGGCAACACTGGCCAGAGATGCTGGAGCCCTTGCACAACAAGGGTTTGAGCTGGTCAGGTTAGGAGTGATGGATATGTTCCCGCAAACCGGGCATGTAGAGTCTATGGCTCTTTTCAAAAAGTCCTGAGTAGGGAAAGCTTGGGTCCCTCAGGGATGAAGGGCTTTTACAGTAAAAAAACACACAACACATTTTTATACAGTGAATAGGTGCCATGGCCTGCAGAGACTGTTTTAATAAATGATAAGTTTCGTTATCTGCAGCTGTGAGCCTCGAGGTGTTGCCCTTCAGTCAGGCAGTGCCTCCAAAGTAATAAGTGGAAAACTTTCATGGTAAAGGTAAGAGAAGATCACCCCGTCCGCTTTGATGGCTCCGTCGATTTGGAAGCCTGGCTGACGCGCATGCAGGAAAGCTTCGGTGTTACCGGAACGGATCGCCTGAGAGCGGCCTGTGAACTCAGTCGCTGGGCTGAAGATGAGGCACGTCAGCAGGCCGATACAGTCTGGCCCACAGGACCTGGCTGCTTTCGTACCGGCCTTGAGATGGTCGAAATCCTTGCGGAACTGAAACTGGATACCGAAACGCTCGTGGCAGCTGCGCTCTATCGAGCCGTGCGTGAGCGTAAGCTGTCCATGGGTCAGGTGGAAGAAGACTTCGGCAAAACTGTGGTACGTCTGATTAAGGACGTTCAGGGTATGGCGGCTATCAGTGAATTGCTGAACCCCGCCAGAGCCCTAGTGTTGGACCAGAGCCAGGATCAGCTTGAAAAAGTCCGCAAGATGCTGGTGTCCATTATTGATGACGTTCGGGTAGCGTTGCTTAAGCTGGCAGAACGTACTTGCGCTATCAGGGCATTGAGAGATGCTGACAAAGACAAACGTCGCCGGGTGGCCAGGGAAGTCTTTGAAATCTATGCGCCACTGGCTCATCGTCTTGGTATCGGTTACATCAAATGGGAGCTGGAAGATCTTTCTTTCCGTTATCTGAATCCGCAGGATTATAAGCGTATTGCCCGACTGCTGGATGAGAAGAGAACTGATCGTCAGCAATATATTGACCATGTGGTAGATCAACTCAAGCATGCGCTTGGAGAAGCCCAGATTGAAGCTCATGTCTATGGTCGGGCAAAGCATATCTACAGTATCTGGCGTAAAATGAAGCGCAAAGGGCTGGACTTCCGTGACCTTTATGACATCCGTGCTTTTAGGGTAATTACCAAAGAAGTCAGAGATTGTTATGCGGCTTTAGGTGTCGTGCATTCGATCTTCAATCATATTCCTCAGGAGTTTGATGATTACATCGCGACGCCCAAGGAAAATGGATATCGGTCATTGCACACAGCCGTGTTTGGCCCTGAGGGCAAAACGCTTGAAGTGCAGATTCGTACTGAAGCCATGCACGAAGAAGCCGAACTGGGTGTTTGTGCTCACTGGAAGTACAAGGGCACTGACGTTAATACCAAAAGTGACAGCTACGAAGAAAAGCTCAACTGGCTTCGTAACGTCATGGAATGGCATGAAGAGTTGGGTGACCTGGGTGGTATCGCAGAAGAGTGGCGTTCCGATGTTGAGCCGGATCGTATTTATGTTTTCACAAAAGCCGGTCATGTTGTGGATTTGGCGGTAGGTGCGACACCCATCGATTTCGCTTTCAGAATTCACTCTGAAGTAGGCTTGAAGTGTCGTGGTGCCAAAGTGGGTGGCCGTATTGTGCCGCTTAATCACAGCCTTAAAACCGGTAACCAGGTAGAAATTCTGACTGGCTCCAATGCTCAACCCAGTCGTGACTGGCTTAATCCGGACCTTGGGTATGTCACGACCAATCGGGCGCGGGCAAAAATTACCAGCTGGCTGAAAAAGCAGGATCGCGACTCCAATATAATTGATGGCGGTAATCAGCTGAATGCTGAACTCAAGCGGTTGGCGTTGACTGGGGTTAATTTCAACGATCTGTTGCCTCAGACGCCATTCAAAGAACTGGATGATATGTACGCAGCGATTGGTGCGGGCGATTATCGAGTTACCCAGGCAGTCGCACTGGCCCAGAGAGAGCTGGAGCCGGAAGAAGAGAAAGCGTTTGAAATACGTACCCGCACACCGCAGGAAAAAGTCTCTGACAGCACTATTACCATTGATGGTGTCGGTAATCTGCTGACCCAGATGGCCGGGTGTTGTCATCCGGTACCGGGTGATCCGATTATTGGGTATATCACGATCGGCCGTGGCGTAACGATACACCGTCAGGATTGTAATAATGCTCTCAATCTGCAGGAGAAAGAGCCAGAAAGGCTGATCGAGGTGAACTGGGGGTATTCTCCGGAATACATGTACCCGGTGGAAATTATTATTACGGCATACGACCGATCGGGTCTGCTGCGAGATATTACCATCGTGTTGGCCAATGAACGGGTGAACGTTTTGTCTGTTCAGACCCGTACCAGCAAGGAAGATAACATTGCCAATATGTTGCTGACCGTCGAAGTTCAAAGTCTGCAGCAATTGAGTACGGTACTGGCGAAGGTCAATCAGCTGCCTAACGTGATTGAAGTAGCGCGTCATCGCAAGGAAGGGAAATGAGTCAAAGCAGCCTGGAAGACTTGCTGTATCTCATGGGCCGGCTTCGGGATCCTGAAGCCGGTTGTCCCTGGGATCTGGAGCAGGATTTTACGACCATAGCGCCTTATACGCTGGAAGAAACCTGCGAAGTTCTGGATGCTATTGCCAGCGAAGATTTTGACAACCTTCGTGAAGAATTGGGGGACTTGCTGTTTCAGGTGCTATTTCATTCAAGAATGGCGGAAGAAGCGGGTCATTTTGATTTTCATCAGGTAGCTGCCGGGCTGGTGGAGAAGATGGTTCGCCGTCATCCTCATGTCTTTCCTGCCGGAACTCTGGAGTCCATAAAGTCGCCTGATGATGAAACCACTTCTGATCAGGTGGTAGAAAGCTGGCAGGCTATCAAGCAGAAAGAAAAGCAGGCTAAAGGAGAAAAGGCTTCTCAATCGGCCATGCCGACAAAACTCCCTGCTGCTTTGCCATCCTTAACACGAGCTTTCAAGCTGCAAAAAGCTGCTGCCAAGGTTGGTTTTGACTGGCCAGAAGCTGAACCCGTGTTTGATAAAATTCAGGAAGAAATTGAAGAAATTCGTGAAGCGGTGAGAGAAAAACAGGGCAAGGAACGAGTTGCAGAAGAGCTGGGTGATCTGTTGTTTGCCTGCGTTAATCTTGGCCGTCATCTGTCTGTTGATCCGGATATGTCATTGCGCAAGGCCAGCGACAAGTTTGAAAAACGCTTTCGTTCTATGGAGGTCCGGGCAGCGGAAGAGGGCTATGAGTTTCAGCAGTTATCTCTGGATGAAATGGAAGCCTATTGGCAACAGGGTAAGGTCAGTCAGTCGTCAGGCTGATACATCGGGCAACATAGCGTTTATGAGTGTAGGAGATTGTGGAGTCAATCTATATGACGATACTCTAGGAGCCTGACCGAGAATAGGTTTATCTGTTATGATAAGCCTTAAATCAACCCTAATAATGCCAGATGTCACCACCACCAAAATTCAAGGATAGCCCTGTTGAGTTTGATCAGCACCTGCTGT
>NZ_JBPCXO010000350.1:0-14114 GCF_051008435.1 Endozoicomonas sp.
CATAATGCCAATGCCTTTTTGGAACTGAACAGTATTTTTACACATCAGATTTATCTCCAAATATAAAGGTCATCAGACGTTTAATATAGCATCTGGATTATGACGTAGGGTCGATGGTAAACAGGTATTTTTTTGTCATTTAGATGACTTTTAGCATTATTCTTTGCTGGCTGTATAACCCACTTAATAATATAAATAATTGAAGGGGCGGATTTGCTTTCAGCAACTGGACCCTCAGAAAAAGCCATAGTCAAAGGAGTCAATGGTTATGATCGGCGTATTGGTAAAGGAAGGGGCTGTCATCGTCAGCTCTCTGGTTGTGCTACTTTTTTTTCTCTCTATTATTCTGCTGGCAGACCTTTTTGTGGATACGGCTGTCCCGATGGAGCAGGAAGTCGTAAACACCCGCTGACTTCTACGATTTATTCCTTAGTAATAAAAAAGGGGCGAATCACCACCCCTTTTTTTCATCTGCTATGTTAGCCAGCACTGTAGAAGGTGGCTGAGCCTGGTCCAACGGGTAGGCCCAGTACAAAGACCCATACGAAGAACAGTACACTCCAGCCAATCACAAAGAACATGGAGTAAGGCAGCATCATGGAGATCAGGGTGCCAATACCCAAGTCTTTCTTATAGCGTGAAGCAAAGGCAACGATCAGACCAAAGTAGCTCATCATAGGCGTGATGATATTGGTCACAGAGTCACCGATTCGATATGCAGCCTGAATCACTTCAGGAGCGTAGCCAACCAGCATCAGCATTGGCACAAAGATGGGAGCTGTAACAGCCCACTGTGCAGAAGCCGAGCCAATCATCAGGTTTACAAAGCCACACATCAAGATGAAGACGATGAACAGCAGGGGTCCGGTCAAGCCGATATTCTGAAGGAATTCTGCACCCAGTACCGCAAAAATGGTACCCAGGTTGGTCATGCCAAAGAAAGCTACAAACTGAGCGGCAAAGAATACCAGTACAATGTACATGCCCATGGTACTCATACTCTTGGACATGCAGTCTATGACGTCTCTGTCGTTCTTGACGGTGCCTACTGTTTTACCGTAGACAAAGCCTGGTATCGCAAAGAAAACCAGGATCATGGCGACAATGCCTTTCAGGAATGGAGAACCAGAAACAGCCCCTGTTTCAGGATGTCTGAGAACGCCCCACTCAGGAACAATGGTCAGAGCCATGACAGCCATCACTGCCAGCAAAGCCAGTCCTGCTAATTTCAGACCGCGTTTCTCAAGATCTGTGACTTCTTCCATCTTGTCGTCAGAGAGGTCAACAGCCGCTTCAGACTCATTGTATTTGCCCAGACGAGGCTCAATGATCTTGTTGGTTACCCAGGTACCCACAAAGGTAATCAGGAATACGCTGATTGACATGAAGTACCAGTTGGCTTCAGGACCTACGACATAAACCGGATCAATCATTCTGGCTGCAGTTTCAGTAATGCCTGAAAGCAGTGGGTCAACAGTACCCAGCAACAGGTTGGCGCTGTAACCACCGGATACACCGGCAAAAGCAGCTGCCAGACCGGCCAGAGGGTGTCTTCCCAATGAGTGGAAGATCATTGCAGCCAGGGGGATAACCACCACGTAGCCCAGTTCAGAGGCGGTGTTGGACAGAATACCGGCAAACACTACGATCAGGGTCACGGTGTTGCGAGATGCTTTCATCACCAGTGCACGAACCAGTGCGCTTAGCAGGCCAGAGTGTTCGGCGATACTCACACCCATAAGAGCGACCAGAACGGTACCCAGGGGAGCGAAGTCAGTGAAGTTGCTGACCAGATTGGTCACAATCATTCTAAGGCCTTCGCCTGTGAACAGGTTGACGACATGAATCATGCCATCTGCTGCTCGGCCAGCGACACCTTCCGGGCGTGGATCAACTACGCTGAGTCCTGCCCATGAGGCGATCCCACTGATGACAACAATGCCAACAGCGAATAGGGCAAACAGCGTAATTGGGTGGGGTAACAGGTTACCCAGCCACTCTACGGCAGCGAGGAAACGATCAAAGGCGGTGCGATTGTTATTGGTGTTATTTGCATCACCTGTTGGGAGAACTTCGGACTGGTACGACATACTTCCGCTCCAAACAGTTTTAGCTGGTTTTTAGCCGGTGTCTTTACTTTTGGTTTTGACAGCCTGGCCAGGTCATGAGTAACACTTATTGGTTAAATGGTTGTGGTCGTTTAGCGAATAAATGCGACGGAGAAGTCAGGCAAATGACCCTGACAAAAAGATACGCTGGAGTACATTCCCAGCAAATCGGCCGGAATAATACCCTGAAACAGGATTTTTTTACAAATTTAGTTATAAAAGTTTAATTTTTATTCGATTTGTATCTCAATCTAAAGGTCAGTGGTCAATTAAAATGAATACCTTCTGCCCTTGTCTAAAGAGGACGAAGGGATGGTTAAGGGATTAAGGGTTTCAATTGAGGAGGGGGATAAAAAAATCTGCTCCGGCGCTGATTTTCAATCGATTTGGAAACTCAGGTTCAGAAAAATTGATGTGAATGAAATTGTGAATAAGTAAAACTGGGGAGAAACAGCTCGTTCATTTTCACTCAATGCAAGGGATGGGTGCGTTTATAGGATGAAAGTCACTAGTAATAAATATTTTTATAAACGCTTTCTGTCTTACAAGTTATTTAAACCGGATCACCGATAACCTTTATTCCATGTTCACAGAGAGTATTGCCTCTATATTTAATCCAGTTAAACCGGAGGTCATATCCTATGGAATTATCTATTACCAACCTTATTGCACACGAAATTCTGGACTCCCGGGGTCATCCCACCCTTGAAGTCGAATGTTCATTGTCCTGCGGTATCGTGGCGCGTGCGTCGGTACCTTCAGGGGCCAGTAAAGGAACGAGAGAGGCCGCAGAGCTGAGAGATGGCGAAATGGGGCGATACTCAGGGTTGGGTGTAAAAAAAGCGATTGATTCAGTGAATGGAGAGTTGGCCGTTTTGCTGTTTGAAGATGATGTCAGGGATCAGGCAGGCATTGACAACAGGATGATAGAGCTAGATGGTACACCGGATAAATCCAGGCTTGGAGCCAATGCCATTCTCGGTGTCTCTCTGGCGGTCTGCAGAGCGGCGGCTATGTCAGTAGAGTTGCCACTCTATCAGTATATTGGTGGAATCAGCGCCAACCGTTTACCCGTGCCCTGCATGAATATTATGAACGGTGGTGTCCATGCCCGCTGGCAGGGAGCAGATTTTCAGGAATTTATGATTGCGCCTTATGGGGCGGATACTTTCCGCGATGCTGTGCGCTGGGGCAGCGAAATCTACCAGGCTCTGAAATCCATTTTACTGGAGAAGCATTATCATACTGGTATCGGCGATGAAGGCGGGTATGCGCCGTCGGTGTCATCTAATAAGGAGCCCTTAGACCTTATTCTTCAGGCCATTGAGAAAACAGGGTTGGCACCAGGCAAAGATGTAGGCATTTGCATAGACCCGGCTTCCAGTGAGTTTTTTGAAGGCGGCAAATATCATTTAAAAACAGAAAAGAAAATACTCTCTTCTGCAGAGATGGTGAGCTATTACTCGGAGTTGGTTAAAAATTATCCAATTTGTTTGTTGGAAGACGGTCTTTCTGAATCAGACTGGGAAGGCTGGGCTGTCCTGAATGATGAGTTGGGAGATGCCATTGAGATAGTAGGTGATGATATTTTTGTGACCAATGTTGAGTATATTGCCCGAGGTATTGAAGAAAACCTGGCTAATTCTGCTCTGATTAAACTGAACCAGATTGGCACACTGACTGAGACCGTTGATGCCGTGCATTTATGTCAAAGTTGTGGCTGGGGAGCATTTGTCTCTCATCGCAGTGGGGAGACGATAGACAGTTTTATTGCGGATATGACGGTGGCTTTGGGAACCGGTCATCTGAAATCAGGGGCTCCCTGCCGAGGAGAACGGGTAGAAAAATACAACCAGCTGATGCGTATTGAAGATGAGCTGGGAGAGATGGCTGAATTTGCTGGAAGAGACGCCTTTGTAAGGCCTATAGAGTGGTGAGACTTCTTCCAATCTCAGTTGACCCGTGTGAATGATTCCTTAGCACAGCTGATCGCGGGTTGGTGCACTTTGTCGATGAATGGTCAGCACTGATAAGCCTTTGATTATACTTAAGATGTGATTTTTGTAGATAAGGAGTGCGGGCATGGACGCCGGGCATAATAAACCTCAGACTCAGACACAACCCCCCAGACCGATGGATGCAGGTAACACGGCTCAGTCCAGAGTTGTCGTAGGCGGTCGCGCAACTTTTAATAACCGGAATGTGACGAGGGAAGAGAATGCTCCCTGTAAGCTGACCGTGTATCTCGATTATGGCCACAGTTTTGTCAGACTGGAAAATAAAGCTAGAAATGTCGACTTTGCCCGCGGGCTCTATCCCGATGGAGATCATCCCGGGTTGGGTGATGAAATGCCTTCAATCGAAACAGAAGGCTGTTATCATCCAGAGGTTGAACTGAACTCAGAGTTCCATTCCGATACTTGTTCTGCTAATCCATTTCTGCCACAACCTAAAGTACCGGATCCTATGTGCGAAGTGCCTTGGAGAACCCCTTGGTCGGGTGCAAATAATGATCAATGTTCTGTGCCTGAAATCGAGTGTGATGACCCGAGAGAAGGGTCTGTAGTGACATCAGCAGGCGAAGATGCAGAGCTTCATCTGGGTTCTGTGTTAGTGGCTGGTGGGGCCAAATCATCGGGTAGTAAGCCCCAGGGGATTATTTCGTCGGCTGTAGGATCTGGCAAGATTTTCGGTCAAGATTTTGGAGTAGAGCTGGGCGATGTGATGGATGAAGTCAGCAGTTACGAAGACTATAACGGTATTGATAGTATTCCTAAAGTGACTTTCTTTATTTCCGAGCAGGAAGCTCTTGAGGTAGAAAAATATATCACCGAGTATTCCAATGCCTGTGAGAAAAATGAGGCAAGCTGTGTTTATAGAGGGTTAGGGTTTAATTGTGTGGACTTTGCTCAGGAAGCTTTTTCAAAAACGGAGTATCCCGGACATTATATCCAGTATTTCACCCCAGCACTCTTGGGCCCAAGTATGGGTCATGCGACAGCCTATGCTGCTCTCTATCATCCTGTAGTTAAAAGTACCGCTACGGTCGGTGGGACACTGATGCTGGCTGCTGTTGTTGGTAAATATGCAGTGCCAAAACTGACCGGGGCCGTCAGGAGTGTTGGCAGCTGGATGAGCGGCTGGGTGTGGCCTGAGCAAAAAGCAGTTGAAGAGAAAAAAGTGGATGTCGGCGAATTAACGAACGCAGCTCTACAATGACGTTAAATCCTCCTATTACACTTGTGAAAAATTCTGGGAAAAGTACCAGACAAGGGATGAGGAAGGTGAGGATACAATAAAAAAACAGATCAGTGACAGCGTTGATCTGCAAGCTCGATTCTATGATGTGGAGCAGCTGGTTGAATCAGAAGGTTACAGTGGCAGGAATCAATCTTTTATTCACAGAGAGCTTCAAAGCATTCAAGAAGGTTTTGGTGAATTCTTTAAACAGGTTGAAAATGAAATGAAGGAGGTTTTTGCAGAAAAAGAGTAAGTTGATTCAATCCTCTCTTTATAAATCCATCTTGATACGACTGACGGAACATTTTTGTTTCAGTCAGTAATGCATGATTTCTTCTATATCTTTTCTGAAAACTTCTATCCTGTAAATTTGATTTTCCAGTCAATGAGCAGGCTTGATGAAAGAGTGCAGTTCCCTTCTGGTTTTACTTCTTTGGATGAATACGTGCTTAGCCGCAGACTCAGAATTACAGATTACTTCTGGTCATCGGCAAAGTTGGGAGCTTATCCCCGTCAACACCAACCCTCCTATGAACTGCCCTTTGAATGCATCTGACCAATGCTCACCTTTGAAGCTATTGACCTGGAATGTGAACCTCATGACCTCTTATGACCTTTTCGAGCTCTTGATTTGGTGGTTTAGCCATCAGGACATGAATGACCCGGAATTGAGGGCAGAGGAAATAGTACAATTTCTGATCAAAGGGGATTATCACATTATTGCATTACAGGAAATTGCAGATCGTTATCTCAGAATGATCGTCAATCAGAAAATGACGAAAGCCGGATATTATATTACTCCGGTCATTGGGGAAGAATGGAGTTGGGAGCTGCTGCTGGCAGGCAGGCTGTTTAATGGTGGTGTCGTGTTGTACAGCAAGGCTCCCATTTTGGAGGCACGTGAATTTGTGTTTCCTACACCTGCTGGTGCTCAGGGCTGGTGTGCGATAGGGACCTGGTATATCAAAGTGCCGTCGGAAAGTGGTCATCTGCATGTTTTTGGACTTCATTTACAAACAGTCGAAAATGATAGTGAAAAAGAGTACCAAGGATTGATCAAACATTATGATTATCTAAAGCGGATCAAAAGCACACTGAATATTCCCGAAGATGAAGCGGTCATCTACATGGGGGACTTCAATACAGATGCAGGCAGACAGGATGGGTTGGCTGAGGGGGATTCATATTTTCAGATCATGCTGGAAACTCTTGTTAGCAGACAGGCTGCGAATTTCACTAATTCCACGCTGCCTTATTCCTTTGATATCCATGAGAATGAAATGGCTAAAGGAAAAGCACCTTTAGGCACACTGGACAATATTCTTTGTGATATAAGAAATATCTGTCCGATTACAGGCTATCTGAAAATCCTCAACGCAAATCAAACTCGCTCCAGGTTAGGGGTTCTTTCTGATCATTATCCCATTGAAGGTATCTTGTATTATACCAGCGATTAAATCTATTCAGGGTTGGTTTGGAAGGTAAAAAGATGAATACTGATACAAGCCTTTAACAAGTCAGGAACAGAGTTATGAAAAGGATTTTCATGGGGCTCTTGCTTTCCGTTTTGAGCTTCGGAGCAAACGCAGCGGGTAATATTACCCATGCCATCATGACCGATGAAGCCAGGAAGAATGTGGTATTAGAAGACTTGATCAGTCTGCTTGATGGCCATAAGCAATACTGGCTTATTGGTAGTGCACTTCCGGATGGCGGATATATCCACAACTACAGTTATGCTGAACCAGCCCATTGGCCAGCCTTTCATGTTCCCTACTTTAAGCACATTAATGCTTTATGTCAGGGGCAGCTTGAGACCACACGCTGTGAACAGCTGATAGCGCATTTTCTCGGTATGGTAGCCCACGGCTTTGAGGATGAATCCTACGACATACTCATGAATGACCGCTCGGAACTGGTGGATCCACCGGAGGTGCACAGTCTGCTGGAAGGAAGGGATACCATGATTGATAAGTACTCAGTATGGGATTACAACAGGGCTTTCCATCTGATGCCTTCAGCTGTTTCACCTCTGGATGATGTTTTTCAGGTCTTTGGCGCTATGCGTACCCGGAATGTTGAACTGTCGCATCTGCAAATTGGTGAGGCAACCATGATTTCTGCGGCCAGTCTGCAAAGAAATATCGTTGATTTTTTCACTAACTATGTAGACAGCCAGAAGTATCCCTGGCTCAGGAAGAGCTACATCACTGAAGCCGGTGGTGTGGAATTTACGGGCAGGGCGCTGGCCAATCTCTGGGAGTTCTACTGGGAAAAGTTTCATGGTCGAATAAAAGCAGCGGATGTGACGGTTTATCCTCCGGACGATGGCTTAATCAAGTCGAACCGGTATGACCCATGGGGCCGACTGACTTTTCTGTCGGATCGTCCGCTGCAGTCGTCTTCGCTCTGGTCCAATTTTTATCTCGAAGATGTTTCTCGCAACCAGAAAGTTTCTGGAAGTGTTCGGGTGAGAAATGGTTATGTGGTGACTTTTAACCCCAGAGTCAGTCTGGTTGTTGGGCAGAGATATCGGGCAACCCTCACCACTGGGATAAAAGATTACTGGGGCAATCCGGTTTTCTCTGAAAACTTCCAGTGGGAAGTCGTGGTTTCTGACGCTGAGAATTAGTACTTGGTTAGCTTCTCTGACAAGGGTGTTATGCCTTCTGCTCTCTGTTTAGGATACTTTTGATAGATCAGGGAGTTTACTAGTCAGGGGGAAGGCATATGTTGGGAGGGGCTACAGACAGCGGAAGGTTTCCGTCGCATACACAGATTCAGCTATCTAACTCTAGTCAGGATCAGAACAAGGGTGGAGTCACGCACACAGAAAAAACACCGGTTATGTTTTCCATGTCCGGACCAGAGCTGATGTCGTCTCCGGTTTCGGCTCGTAAAGTGACTGTAGAGAGCAGTCGCCTTTCTGGTTGGGATAAAATCAAAGGGCAGAAGCCCCCTTCAATCCTCAACAGAATGTCATCTGCCATCATGTTACTGGCCCGAAATATCAAGAATGAGATCGTAAGCACCTTCTCGGCTTTTAAAACGCTGGTTGCAGGCGCTTTGGGCAGTGCTGCCTGTATTGGTTTGAGCATTTACGGTGTTGCTTCAACCACCGGAGGGCTTTCCATGGCCACTTTAATTCCAACAGTAGTTGCAGGATCATCGGCAGCGCCTGTAGGTTTCTTTGCCGGTGCCCTTGGTGGTATTTTGGGTGGAACGTTGTATGGAGCGGGATCCGGTATCGTTAAAACGATGAAGTTCCTTTGCAGAACTCCGGAACAAAGATTTTTGCAGAGCTATAAAGCAGCGATTCAGGCGTTGGAATACTTCGAGCAAAAGGAGTCTGAAAACCAGGGTCCCTTGTCTGACTCTGAGTCCATTCGAATGCAAACACTGCGAGAATATATTGATGTACGCAAAGAGGAATGTGCTCGTCTTCTCAAAGACCAGGATGCTGATGGTGATCGATGGCAGCGATACGGTTTTCATCCGGGCATCAGGCAGGCACATATTATCAGTGTTTGATTCCTCTATAGTGATCGGGCACTGCCTTCGTGGTGCTTTTTTTAATCATAGGATTAAATTGTTGTTCTCCTGTTGACCCGTCTATAGGTACAAGGCTGACACTTGTTTTTGTTATCACTCAGGAGATCCCATGCTGACAGTCTCACAACTGGCCAGGCAGTGTCAGATATCCCGTACCAGTATTCTTTATTACGAACGAATAGGGCTGCTTAATCCAGCCAGTCGTTCAGCCAATGGTTATCGATGGTACGCTGATGCTGAGGTTCGAAGGCTGGAGGCTATTATGGCCTATCGCTCATACGGGCTACCGGTCAAGAGCATTGGTGAGCTACTGGATCGTGATGACGACCGAGATCAGGAGCGTATATTGAGTGATCAGTTTGCCGCTCTTGAGCATGAAATACAGAAATTACGGCAGCAGCAGAAAGCCATCGTAATGCTGCTGGAGCACCCTGAATTACTGGAGCACCCTGAATTACTGGAGCAAACCATGGTCAACAAAGATCGTTGGGTCGAAATCATGAAGGCAGCGGGTTTTAACGAAGACGATATGAAAAGCTGGCACAAGCAGTTTGAACAAATAGAACCGGAAGCTCATCAGGAATTTCTGGAGTCTCTGAGCATTGAGAAAGAAGAGATTAAAGCCATTCGCAAATGGTCCAAAGACTGAATGGATGCGATCAGTCAGTGATAAAGAAAAAGCCCCGCAAGTTAATCCTGCGGGGCTTTTCTTATGAGGTTGTAGCCGCTATCAGCCGTCCAGTTTCTTTTTGAGAATCTGGTTAACCATACCTGGATTAGCCTTGCCTTTTGACGCTTTCATGGCCTGACCCACAAAGAAACCAATCATCTTGCCGCGCTTTTCAGGAGGTGCAGCGCGATAGTTTTCTACCTGCTGAGCATTAGCAGCCAGAACTTCATCGATCATGGTTTCAATGGCACCGGTATCGGTCACCTGCTTGAGGCCTTTCTTTTCAATGACTTCGTCAGCGTTTTCGCCTTCACCGTTCCACAGGGCTTCAAAGACCTGTTTGGCAATCTTGCCGGAAATAGTGTTGTCTTTGATGCGGGCAATCAGGCCTGCCAGCATTTCTGCAGTCACCGGGCTCTCTGAAATTTCAATGCTGTTGGCATTCAGAGACTTGGACACTTCACCCAGCACCCAGTTGGAGGCCAGCTTGGCATCGCCACTGCTTTTTGCCGCTGTTTCAAAGAAAGCCGCTGTCGCCTGATCGCCAGCCAGGATTTCAGCATCGACATCACTCAGGGCAAAGTCGCTGACAAAGCGAGCTTTTTTGGCGTCGGGCATTTCTGGCATTTCAGCACGCAGCTTTTCCAGACGGCTGTCTTCAATCACAACCGGCAGCAAATCAGGGCAGGGGAAGTAACGGTAGTCGTTAGCTTCTTCCTTGCTGCGCATGGAGCGGGCTTCACCGGTGTCGCCATTGTAGAGGCGGGTTTCCTGAGTGATTGAGCCGCCATCTTCGATCAGATCAATCTGGCGCTCAACTTCTTTCAGGATGGCCGCTTCCATGAACTTGAAGGAATTCAGGTTTTTAGTTTCCGTACGGGTACCGTACTCTTCCTGACCTTTTGGACGTACAGAGACGTTGACGTCAAAACGCATGGAGCCCTGAGACATTTCGCCATCGCAGATGCCCAGGGTCGTCACAATAGAGTGCAGTTTCTTGGCAAAAGCGACAGCTTCTTCTGCGTTGCGCATGTCCGGTTCGGTGACAATCTCTATCAGAGGTGTACCAGCACGGTTCAGGTCGATACCGGACATACCGTGATAGTCTTCGTGAAGACTTTTTCCGGCATCTTCTTCCAGATGAGCATGGTGAATACGGACTGTTTTGGTCGAGCCGTCTTTCAGAGTGATTTCTACATTACCCGCACCCACGATCGGCTTCTCCAGCTGAGTGGTTTGATAACCTTTTGGAAGATCGGGGTAGAAGTAGTTTTTGCGTTCGAAAACGTTAACCTTGTTGATCTTGGCATCAATACCCAGGCCAAACATGATCGCTTTGTTAATGGCTTCTTCATTCACAACGGGCAGCACACCCGGCAGACCCAGATCAACGGCGCAGGCTTGAGTATTAGGCTCGGCACCGAAAGTGGTAGAAGCTCCGGAGAAAATTTTGGTTTTGGTCGCAAGCTGAACGTGAATTTCCAGCCCGATAACGGTTTCCCATGTCATATCTGTTACCTCAATCTCAGGCTGGCGCTGCGGCCGGGTTAATCACAGGGCTGTTCAAGTGAAAGTCGGTTGCTTGCTGAAAGCGGTGCGCAGCGTTCAACAGTCGGCTTTCGTCGAAGTGACGGCCAATCATCTGCAGACCTACCGGACGACCACTGACCATTCCGGCAGGAACAGACATTCCAGGCAGCCCCGCCAGGTTCACAGACAGGGTGTAAATATCGGACAGATACATAGCAACAGGGTCGTCGCTCTTCTCACCAATATTAAATGCAGAGGTAGGAGCGTTGGGGCCCATGATAATGTCACACTGTTCGAAAGCGTTCATAAAGTCATCGCGAATCAGACGACGAATTTTCTGGGCTTTCTTGTAGTAGGCATCGTAGTAACCAGCAGACAGGGCATAGGTTCCTACCAGAATACGACGTTTGACTTCTTCACCAAAACCTTCGCTGCGGCTGCGCTTGTACATATCCATCAGATCTTCAGGATTTTCACAGCGATGACCGAAACGGGCACCGTCAAAGCGTGACAGGTTGGAGGAAGCTTCTGCTGGCGCAATCACGTAATAAGAAGGAATAGACAGCTCCAGGTTCGGCAGGCTGACTTCCTTGACTTTAGCGCCCAGTTTTTCGTATTCGGCAACAGCGTCACGAACGCGTTGTTCAACGTCAGAATCCAGACCGGTGGAGAAATATTCTTTTGGCAGGCCAATAGTCAGGCCTTCCAATGAATCGTTCAGGTTCGCTGTGTAATCAGGTACTTCACGATCCAGACAGGTAGAGTCGCGATGGTCAAAGCCTGCCATTACGTTCAGCATCATGGCAGCATCTTCTGCCGTTTGGGTCATCGGACCGGCCTGGTCGAGACTGGATGCATAAGCAATCATGCCGTAACGGGATACACGACCATAGGTAGGTTTGAGACCGGTAATACCGCAGTGAGAAGCAGGCTGGCGAATCGAGCCACCGGTGTCTGTGCCGGTTGCACCGGCTGCCAGACGGGCTGCAACACAGGCTGCAGAACCACCAGAGGAGCCACCGGGAATGGCCTGGGTGTCCCAAGGGTTTTTCACAACACCGTAGTAACTGTTTTCGTTAGAGGAACCCATGGCAAACTCGTCCATATTGGTTTTACCCAGCATGACGGAGCCCGCTTCCTTGAATTTCCGGGTAACAGTAGACTCGTAAGGGGCTACAAAATTGTCCAGAATTTTGGAACCACAGGTGGTCTTCACCCCTTCGGTACAGAACAGGTCTTTGTGAGCCAGTGGAATACCGGTCAGGATAGAGGCATCACCTGCTGCACGACGCTCGTCGGCGGCTTTAGCCTGTTCCAGAGCCAGTGCTTCCGTTACGGTGATATAACTGTTGTAGTTACCGTCCAGTTGCTTGATTCGATCAAGGTAAAGCTGGGTCAGCTCAACACTGGATAGTGTGCCGTCGGCCAGGGCGCGGCTTTGTTCTGAGAGAGTTTTATCGTACATGATTCAGAGTAATCGCTTTTAAACAGGGTATAGGTAGAAGCTTTAGTGTTTTGATTCACTCAATGACTTTGGGAACCAGAAACAGACCGTCTTCCACAGCCGGGGCACAACTTTGCAGCTGCTCGCGATTATTTTCCTCAGACACTACGTCTTCACGCAGTCGTTGGGTGGCGTCCAGTGGGTGAGCCATGGGTTCCACATTATCGGTATTAACCGTCTGCATCTGGTCAACCAGTTCAAGAATACGGCTGATGGTATTGGCAGTGGTGTCTACCTGGCTGTCATCTATAGACAGGCGTGCCAAATGGGCAACCTTCTGAATTTCAGAAGCATCAATGGCCATGGCTATCTCCGAATTCGGGCTTTCAAAAGCGGTATTACCCTGCTTCCGCCTGCTTTGTGAGGCAGCGAAAGAGCAGAGCATAGGGAATAAAGGCTAAATGTATGGGCTATGGCGGTGAATCTCAAGGTGTAGCCAGGATTAATTCTTGTAAACTTGGCTACACCTGTAATGACTGCCCCCTTTTTCCAGTTCTCCTTTCTTGAAAGGTATACTTCCATACCTCGTCCTGACAAATCATCACTGTCGTTGTTGCGTACCAGAGGTGTTGAAAGTGTTCATCGGTTGGTGAATTCTCCAATCACTTTGCCATGGGTTTTCTAACCCGGATATTTCATAAGCTGCCCCGAATCTCGCGCAGGCATTTGCCGCTCTAAGGGATTTTTCGAAGGAGTGCCGTACCGGGGAGTACGGTCGACTGAGTAAAACTTCCTTAGAGCGGCAAATGGCCAGCGAGAGCGGGAGCATGTTTATGAAATATCCGGGCTAAGGGGTGAGAAGAAAATTGTTTGCGATTCTTTAGGCAGAAGCCTGTCATAAGCTCCCCAGTCGTCGGTAAAGTAGGGTTTGATCTATAGCCTTCAAGCTGAGAGATAAGCTGTTTGAATACGCAGTCTTTTCTTCGCCCAAACTCATAAGCCAGAACCTTTATAGTGTCTGGATTTCAGGCCGACCTGTCTATTCTCGGTCAGGCTCCTGGTTACTCGCCGTAGCCTGGTCTTCGCTGCTGATAAAACGGTAAACGATAGCGCCAAGAACACCTCCAATTATCGGAGCTACCCAAAATAGCTATAATTGGTTGATAGCCCAGTCACCAACGAATAGTGCTACGCCGGTGCTCCGTGCAGGATTTACTGAAGTGTTTGTAACCGGATACTGATCAAATGGATAAGTGTCAGGCCTAGTCCAATGGCGATTGGTGCAAACCCTGTCGGCGCTCGTTTATCTGTGGCGCCAAGAATGATGACCAAGAACATCATCGTCATGACCACTTCGGTAATTAGAGCAGACAACATGGAATACCCGCCTGGTGAGTGCTCGCCATAGCCATTCGAGGCGAATCCCCTCGAGACGTCGAAATTGGCTTGATGTATAGGAATTTCAAAGCACAGGTAGAACACCTTTCGTCGTATAGTTTTGCCGGATTTTCCTGAGAAGCAGTCAGGCTGTTTTCCCTGATTCTAAAAAACATCAGTTTTACAGGTAATG
>NZ_JBPCXO010000351.1:0-19641 GCF_051008435.1 Endozoicomonas sp.
TTGAAGAATACTCTCAGAAATCGCTGCAAATGTAGTCTTTAACAGTGAAGGTCCGGTTTATGATCTGGCCTCACGTTTAATGAGGACTGTCATCATTTGATTTTTGTGGGTTTTCGGACAGGCACTAGTTATTATCTTCTCGGTTGAACACAGACAGGCATCTGTTTAAATCCGTGAATATTATTGGAGCGAATATACACAGGCTCCCCTGCCATCTCGATGTCTGAAAAGGTTTTAAAAAATTCTTCAAAGAATATTCGGGTTTCCATCCGCGCGAGATTGGCTCCCAGACAAAGATGGATTCCATGTCCAAAGGCTGTATGAGGATTGGGGTCACGACTGATATCAAAGGTCATTGGATTGTCAAAAACCTCCTCATCAAAATTCGCCGAGCTATACATCATGACCACCTTGTCGCCCTTTTTAATGGCTTGACCACCAATTTCTGTGTCGCAGAGAGCGGTACGTCGAAAATAATGAAGTGGGCAAGTCCAACGCAACATTTCTTCTATAGCCAAAGGCAGTTGATCGGGATTAGCTTCCAGTTGTCTGTACAATTCAGGGCGCCTGATCAGCTCGTACATGCCAGCACTTATCAGGCCACGGGTTGTCTCGTTACCCGCCACTGTAATTTGTACAAACAGCGAGGCAAATTCCATCTCTGAAATCAGTCGTCCCTCAACTTCCTGGTTGATCAACAGGGATATCAGATCATCTCCGCCTTGCCCACGACGCTCACTGGCCAACTGGAAACCATAAGTACCCATTTCTACTGAGGCCTGAGCTACTTCTTCGGGCGTTCCACCCAGATCAGGATCAGTGCCAGACGTTTGTAAGTCCGACCACTTACGAATCTGAGGCCACATTTCCCGAGGTATATCCAGAAGCAAACCAATAACAGCGGTCGGCAGATCCCCAGCCAGATCCTCTACAAAATTCATTTCACCGCCACGACTGGCTTTGCGCATCACTTCCTGGGCAACACTTCGGATCATTGGCTCCAGCGCCATTAATCGTTTTGAGGTTACACGGGCAATAACAGAACGGCGAAGAGGTCCATGGTTGGGGGGATCCATACCCAACAGCTGGTTCTGTGCCATACCTAGCAAATCAGAAGGAAGATCATCAACCAGTACAAAGCCTTCCTGTGCCGAATAGGTCTTAAAATCCCGTGATACTTTGATCACGTCGGAATGTTTGCTTAACACCCAGTAGCCACCGCCATCAGGATGTTCATGCCAGTATACCGGGGCATTTTTTCTCAACCAGGCAAACTGTTCGTGAGGAATGCCAGCAAGGTAATTATCGGGGGAATATACGTCAATATTCATATCACTCCACCAGCACGCTGGGGCGAGGTAAACCCTGCGCTTCACACATTGCGAGGTAAAAATCCAAAGTCATCTGACCATCAACCACCGAAGTGATATTGCCATCTGCGTCCAGATTTATATTGGAGCCATACATTTGAAACCAGACCCGGGTGTTGTCCTCGATGCATTGCAAAGTGTGTTCTGATCCAGCCGGTTCATAGAGGAAAGATCCTGCACGATTGACGTAGTCATACTCTTTGTATTTCCAGGCACCTGAAGTGGTATAGCCATAGACCGGACCGGTATGGCGATGCTTGTCCACTTCATACCCCGCCTTGAAGATATTCTCAATAATCCACAAGCCTTCTCCGGCTTTCACCTGCAATACCTTGAGCAGGCTGCCATCACCAATATCAACGAAGGGGAGATCGTCTTGACCTAGATGTACCGCGTCTCGAATCATGGGGTCACCTTGTGATGAGTTGCTGATAAGCAGCATCGAGCAACTACTGCGCTTTTTTTATTCTTAGAGTTCACTGCGCCAGCTTGGGCGAGCGGTCAGAATAGCATAAAGCAAATGAATTAAAGCTGCAGTTTTATGCACTTTTCAGCACGCAGCTTTGCCGTCTAAAAGATACAGAGAGGGCATCATTGAACTCAGAAACTAGAGTAATCCCATTCCTTCAAGGGTTTGAACTAGATCAAACGGTTTTGTATGAATGTCCATGAATTTTTTTACTCTCTCCTCACCCAAGGCTGACTCTAATTTTGCCTGCTCCTTCATATCAGGCACAGACGATATGATGGAATCAATCATTAAATCGAGCTCTGTTCTGTTACCCGTTTTTGCCGTTCTCTCTATTTCAGGGAGCAAATCATTGATATAGAGAAATTTCTCGCATTCATAAGTGTTTTTCCGGGTAACATACCATAACATCTTTTTCTGCAACTCAGGCTCTTCCTTCAAGAGCCAATGGTCTGTCGGCAACTTCAGAACGTCCTTGTCACAAGGAACTCCAATTGCTTGTGTTTGTGAGGAAGTCAGAAACAGTATCAAACAAAAAAAATGGTTAACGAGTCGCATTCGAAACACACTTCCAGAACTGTTTATTTGTATAGTCATGAGTGTAAAAAGCAGCTTGGGACTGGGCTATTTCCCAGATATCTGTCTTATGCCTGACAGCAATTGAATTCAAGACTTATGCAAACTGTGCCCAGTCATAAACAGCTATATCATATACTGTCTTGGCTTTTGTTCCGGGTGTACCAAACAGCTGAAATAGGGGGACACCACTGACTATATGCATTAATTTTTTGGATAAAAGAACTTTCCTTTCTATCTCCTGAAGTCCTTTTAAAGTATTTTCATCAGGCTCAAAACCATAAATCGAGCAATACTGCTTAAGATCCATTTAGCTATCCGTCCACTTTTTACATCCATGCTCGATTATGCCAACACGATATGGAGTGTCAAAGTATATTTTTTTCTGGTTCCCATACTCCAGCGTAAACCCCTCATACGTTACGCTCCCACTCAGGAGCATGAGAGCGAGGGTTCTGAGTTTCGCGAGTAACTGCTCATTTTTTGTAGGTAAATTTTGAAGTCGACTAGCTACAGCCCAGTAAAACTAGGGGTGCTATTCTCAAAATCGGCACTTTTGCCTACAAAAAATGAGCAGTTACTTTCGCGACACTCTCTCCAGCGAGGGAATCTATATAAATTCTTTATCTTGATGAATGGAACGAACATAAGATACTGAAAGGCAGAATCAGACAGATAGAGATACAGTGGAAGCAACTCCTTAATCAACCAGCACTTACCTGTACGACAAACAATCATCCGTAGACGTATAGTTTTAATTTATATCGTGATGACAAAAGTGTCACAAATCCCAAAGGTTCGACGCACTTTTAGGGTGCAGGAAAAAAAAACGCTATTTTCTGCATTAAACCCTACGACAGCTATTGCAGATTGATTAAAAACTCCACATTATAAAATCTAAAGGGCTGGATTTTTCCTGCCATTCTGTTTGAGTCAACATCCAAGTTTCAGTTGAGCTTTCCATGATGTCAGCCAATGGACGGCTGCCAGCCAAGGTCACTTCCTATACTTACTCTCTATAATTATAAGAGTGGCCAATGTACTGATCTTGCCGATAGTCGTAAATGAGGGGGGGCCGAACCCCGATATGGCTATCGAATCCGAACATCAGACAGGGCAGGGCATAATATGGATATATTTAATCACTATCAGGAGCGATACCAATCCACGCAGCAGGAAGAGCTGACTATCCAGGAATACCTGGATCTCTGTAAAGAAGATCCCGGTGCCTACGCCAACTCAGCAGAAAGAATGCTGATGGCCATCGGCGAACCAAAGATGACAGACACCTCTCGGGATTCTCGCCTCAGCCGCATTTTTTCCAATAAACTGATCAAACGCTATCCTGCCTTTGAAGAGTTTTATGGCATGGAAGAAGCCATTGAACAGATTGTGTCTTACTTCAAACACGCCGCGCAGGGTCTGGAAGAAAGAAAACAGATTCTTTATTTACTGGGACCGGTAGGTGGTGGTAAATCTTCCCTGGCCGAACGACTGAAAGCCCTGATGCAAAGACAGCCTTTCTATGCCATTAAAGGCTCACCGGTTTTTGAATCCCCACTGAATCTGTTTAATGCTGATGAAGATGGCGACATTCTGACCCAGGAATACAAAATTCCAAATCGTTATCTTGGTGGCATCATGTCACCTTGGGCAGTCAAACGTCTGAACGAGTTTGGCGGCGACATTACCAAATTCAGGATTGTGAAACTCTACCCCAGTATTCTGAACCAGGTAGCCATAGCCAAAACCGAACCCGGTGATGAAAACAACCAGGACATTTCCAGCCTGGTAGGCAAAGTGGATATTCGTCAGCTGGAAGAATACTCCCAGGATGATCCGGATGCCTACAGCTTTTCTGGAGCACTCTGTAACGCAAACCAGGGTTTGATGGAATTTGTCGAAATGTTCAAGGCTCCCATCAAAGTCCTGCACCCGTTGCTGACTGCCACCCAGGAAGGTAACTACAACAGCACAGAAGGGATGGGTGCCATTCCATTCAATGGTGTCATTCTTGCTCACTCAAACGAATCCGAATGGCAAACCTTCAAGAACAATAAAACCAATGAAGCCTTTATTGACCGAGTCAATATCGTCAAGGTTCCCTACTGCACCCGAGTCAAAGAAGAAATTCTGATTTATGAGAAGCTGTTGTCCAGCAGTTCATTGAGAGATGCTCCCTGCGCCCCTGATACTCTCAAAATGCTGGCCCAGTTCTCTGTACTCTCCAGAGTTAAGGAGCCGGAAAACTCCAATGTCTATTCCAAGATGCGGGTGTACGACGGTGAAAACCTGAAAGATACTGACCCCAACGCCAAACCTTTGCAGGAATACAAAGACGCAGCCGGTGTCGACGAAGGCATGGAAGGGCTTTCAACCCGTTTTGCTTTCAAGATTCTTTCCAAGGTCTTTAACTTTGATACCACCGAAGTCGCTGCCAACCCGGTTCATATGCTGTATGTACTGGAACAGCAAATAGAGCAGCAACAGTTCCCGAAAGAAATACATGAACGTTATCTGCGTTATGTGAAGGAATTCCTGGCACCAAAATACATTGAATTCCTGGGCAAAGAGATTCAAACCGCCTACCTCGAATCGTACTCAGAGTATGGTCAGAATATCTTTGACCGGTACATCACATACGCTGATTTCTGGATTCAGGATCAAGAATACCGCGACCCTGAAACCGGAGACATTCTTGACCGGGGAGCCATTAACGAAGAGCTGGAAAAAATCGAGAAGGCCGCCAGTATTGCTAACCCGAAAGACTTCCGGAATGAAGTGGTTAACTTTGTACTCAGGGCACGGGCCAACAACCAGGGGAAAAACCCAAGCTGGTCGAGCTACGAAAAAATGCGCTCAGTCATTGAGAAGAAGATGTTCTCCAATACGGAAGACCTGCTGCCGGTCATTTCATTTAATGCCAAGAGCAGCAACGAAGATCAGCGCAAACATAACGAGTTTGTAAAGCGTATGGTTGAGAGAGGCTATACCGAGAAGCAGGTAAGATTACTGGCTGAATGGTATATCAGAGTCAGAAAGTCACAGTAACAGAAAAGGCCTGCGACCCTGTCGCAGGCCTCACTTTATGGAATTATTCTTTGATCACATACATACCCACCCTGTGCATGTGATCAAAAAATGATTTCGAGGCTGGGCTCTTTATTGGCTATAGGCATATGAGTGACTGACAATTGTCAGAAAATTATTCTCGGCAAAACAGCCTTGAGCCAATAAAAAATAAGAAAAAAACGGTGGAAGGATGTCACCACATTCCGATAACTAAAACAGCCATGAGCGAAAAATGGGATTGGAATGACAAGGTTTTGAACAGGCGGTTCAAAACTGGCGACATGGAAATCATGGAATGTTCTGTGTCAGAACAGACAGGGAGCGTGTTAATGAGCATCATTATTGATCGACGTCTGAACGGAAAAAACAAGAGTACTGTCAATCGACAGCGCTTCATGGACCGATACCGAAAACACATCAAGAAAGCTGTTTCTGAAGCGGTTAACAAGCGCTCCATTACTGATGTGGAATCAGGCAGCCAGGTCACCATTCCAACCAAAGACCTTTCTGAACCACACTTTCAGCATGGACAGGGAGGCAGCTACAAGCAGGTTCACCCTGGTAATAAAGAGTTTGTTTCTGGTGACAGAATCAAACGACCATCCGGTGGTTCTGGCCAAGGCTCAGGCCGGGGCAAAGCCGGAAACTCCGGCGAAGGGATGGATGAATTCAGTTTCCAGATCAATCATGAAGAATTTCTCAATCACATGTTTGATGATCTGGAGCTGCCTAACCTTGTTCACAAGCAGCTTCAGGATGCCACCGAATTTAAAATGAGGCACGCCGGGTACACCAGTGAGGGTTCACCCGATCGACTGAATATTGTCCGTTCTTTAAAGTCGGCTCACGCTCGACGCATTGCACTGGGTGGCGGAGCCAGAAAAGAAGTAAGAGCACTGAGGCGTCAGCTCAGAGAGCTGGAAGTCAGCCCTGAGGCCAATGACACCTTACTGATAGAAGAACTGCGTGATCGAATTAAAGAGCTCAATGCCAAGCTGAAGAAATTACCCTTTATTGATGACTTTGATCTCAAGTACAACAACCTGATCAAAGTACCCAGCCCCAGCAACAAGGCCGTTATGTTTTGTGTCATGGATGTCTCAGGCTCCATGACTCAGGAAATTAAAGACATGGCCAAACGCTTTTTCATTTTGCTTTATCTGTTTTTGCAACGAAATTACAAACAGATTGAAGTGGTCTTTATACGCCACCACACAGCGGCGAAAGAAGTCGATGAGGATGACTTCTTCTACTCCCGGGAAACCGGCGGAACCATTGTTTCCAGTGCTCTGGAAATGACCCGCGACATTATTAATGAACGTTACAACCCTGTGGACTGGAATATCTATGTCGCTCAAGCCTCTGATGGCGATAACTGGGAAGGTGACTCCAGTGTTTGCTCCAAGATTCTCACCGAACAGATCATGTCCAAGGTTCAATACTTTTCGTACGTCGAAATCACTGACCGGGCCCACCAAAATCTGTGGCGTGAATATGAGAGTGTAACGGAGCAGTTCGCCGACCAGTTTGCCATGCAACAGATTAAAACACCGAATGATATTTATCCGGTGTTCCGCCGCCTGTTTGAGAAAAAGGAAACCGTATGAGCGAGGCATCAGCCATGAGCGAGAAGAAGCCCCTATCTACCGATTCCGAATGGACTTTTGAACTCATTCAGGAGTATGACAGTGAACTGGCTCGTCTGGCTGATAAATTCAGGCTGGATACTTACCCCAACCAGATAGAAGTCATCAGTGCTGAACAAATGATGGATGCTTATTCATCCACCGGCATGCCATTGATGTACAGTCACTGGAGTTTCGGAAAACAGTTTCTACATACTCAGCAGAACTACCAGCGGGGTCGTATGGGACTCGCTTATGAAATTGTCATCAATTCCAACCCTTGCATTGCGTATCTCATGGAAGAAAACACCATGACGATGCAGGCGCTGGTGCTGGCCCATGCCAGTTATGGCCACAATTCCTTTTTCAAAGGTAACTATCTTTTCCAAACCTGGACCGACGCCGAGTCCATTATTGACTACCTGATGTTTGCCAAACGCTACGTCTCCGAGTGCGAAGAAAAGTATGGTGTTGAAGCCGTTGAAGATGTTCTGGACGCAGCACATGCTCTGATGAACCAGGGAGTCAATCGCTATAAACGACCCAGACCTCTCTCGGCAGAGCAGGAAAAAGAGCGACAACAGGAACGAGCTGAATATATCCAGAGAACGTTGAATGATATCTGGACCACCATTCCAAAAGTGGAAGAGAAAGAAGAAAAGAAAATTCAACGTTTCCCCCAAGACCCTGAAGAGAACATCCTTTATTTTCTGGAAAAGAATTCCCCACTTCTGGAAATCTGGCAGCGTGAGTTACTTCGCATCGTCCGGAAAGTCTCTCAGTACTACTATCCCCAGCGCCAGACCCAGGTCATGAACGAGGGCTGGGCCTGTTTCTGGCATTATCATCTTCTCCATGAACTTTACCAGGAAGGTAAAGTCACTGATGGCTTCATGCTGGAATTCCTGCACTCTCACTCAACTGTGGTGTATCAGCCAGCTTTTGACAGCCCTCACTACAGTGGCATCAACCCCTATACACTGGGCTTCAGTATGTTCCAGGATATTCGAAGGATCTGCGAAGAACCCACCGATGAAGACAAACACTGGTTCCCTGACTTTGCGGGCAGCGACTGGCTTGAAACCGTGCACTTTGCCATGCAGAACTTTAAGGATGAAAGCTTCATTCTTCAGTTCCTGTCTCCCAAAGTGATGAGAGACCTCAGACTCTTTTCCATTATGGATGATGAAAGTAAATCCTATCTCGAAGTGGATGCCATTCATAACGACATAGGCTATAAGGAAGTCAGAGAGGCATTGGCTGCTCAATACAATCTTGGCAACCGGGAGCCGAATATCCAGGTTTATGACGTCGATGTCCGTGGAGACCGAACACTGACTCTCAGACACTACCAGCATCAAGGACGTCCGCTGGATAAAAACACCGAAGAACTTCTGAAGCATGTGCATCGACTCTGGCAGTTTGATGTCAAAATGGAATCAGTCACTGCTGACGACAAAGTGAGCCAGAGCTACCATTGCCCGGATAAAAAGGATTCCGGAAAATCTCATTAGCCATCTCCCTACTCGTTGAGATCACTTGCCCCTTTGCACTCGCAGCAGGGGGCTAGGAGCCTGTCGGACTTATGCTTTTGAGCAGAAGTCCGACAGGCTCCCAGTGATTCATTTGCAATGCCTATCAAGCTAACCCTAACTTTTGCTCTGCTATTAGATCTACTTCTACTAAAAAACAATACAGTCAAAACCATCCATTAACAGCAGTAATAGCAGGTGCTATATTATTGTCGTACTTCAATGTGCTATTCATAAAGGCAATAAAACAAGGGATGTTATAGATGTCTACCAGCAATTTTGACTTCCTTA
Source organism: Endozoicomonas sp. (assembly GCF_051008435.1). GTDB lineage: Bacteria > Pseudomonadota > Gammaproteobacteria > Pseudomonadales > Endozoicomonadaceae > Endozoicomonas_A. The sequence continues at coordinate 8,936 of NZ_JBPCXO010000351.1, forward strand.
AACATCACGACGAACTACTGGTTCGCCTTGCACAGACGGCTGAAGCCTGTTTTGTTCCTGATCCGAATACCACTTTAATCAAGATGAGGCAGTTAGGGGAAGAGCTGGCTCAAACCATAGCCTCTCGTGTGGGTATTGAGTCAGGGAAAGAGATAAAACAAATTGAATTACTAAAAGAGCTTGATAACACCCTCAAGCTTGACCGACAGATCAAAGATGCCTTTCACAGTCTCAGAAAACTGGGGAACTCCGCTGCTCACGACATCACATCCTCCACTCATCGTGACGCACTGAAATCCTTACAAGTGGGATATGCTCTCAGTGCCTGGTTCCACAGTACCTTTGGTGGTGATAAAGCTGAAGGTTTCAAGCTCACTCCCTTTGTTAAGCCGTCAGACCCTTCAGAAAAAGTTCGTCAGCTTGAAGAAGCCCTGCTTGAACTTAAAAAACAAAATAAAACAGCGGAAGATCGTCTGACTCATCTTGAAACCCAGCAACAGTTAGAAGCAAAAAAGGCAAAAGCAGAAAAACAACGCGCGCAAGAGATGGCTTGCGAAAGCAAAGTCTGGGAAGAACTGGCCACTGAGCATGAAGAAACTCTGGCAGAATACCGGGCTAAAATGGACGCTGCGAATGTTATCTATTTCGAGACATTCCAGAAGCAAGCTCCACAGCAGCAAGCAGAGCAAATTCAACGAATAGAGAAGTCAGCACTGCGGCTCTCTGAAGCAGAAACCCGGGTATTAGTTGATGAGCAGCTGATTGAAGCAGGCTGGGTAGCAGACAGCACCAATCTCAAATATTCAAAAGGTGCCCGTCCTGTCGCTAATGAAAATCGTGCTATCGCGGAGTGGCCTACCGAATCAGGTCCAGCAGACTACGTGCTCTTCATAGGGCTTACGGCCATTGCCGTTATTGAGGCCAAAAAAGAAGCCGCCCACGTATACAGCAGTATTGATCAGGCGAAACGTTACGCCAAGGGTCTGAAAGAGCAAAATGCCTTTACCATTGACAATACATATGGCGAATTCAGAGTTCCCCTTACCTTTGCCACCAACGGTCGTCCCTATTTAAAACAGCTGGAAAGGGAAAGCGGCATCTGGTTTCTGGATGTAAGGGACAACAGCAACCGTAGAAAAGCTCTTAAAGGCTGGTATACCCCTCAGGAAATCAAAAGCTACCTCAGGCAAACGCCCCAACAGGCTGAGGCTGAACTGGATCTCATGGGATTTGATTACAACCTGAAATTACGTGATTATCAGGTTAATGCCATCAGAGCAGTCGAGAGCAGCATAAAGCAGGGAAAAGAATCCGCACTGATAGCTATGGCTACCGGTACAGGTAAAACCAAAACGGCTATAGCCATGGTGTACCGACTGCTAAAAGCTGAACGCTTCCGACGAATCCTTTTTCTGGTGGATCGCTCTGCGTTAGGTGTTCAGGCTACCGATGACTTTGGAGAGGTTCGCCTTGAAAACCTCAATACATTTGCAGATACCTTTGACGTCATGGGTATGGAGCAAAATAAGCCCGTGAAACCCAGCCCTGATGACGATACCAAAGTGCATGTTGCTACGGTTCAAGGGCTGGTAAAACGCATTCTTTACCCCGGCGACAATGACAATAAACCTGGAGTTGGCCAGTATGACTGCATTGTGGTGGATGAATGCCACCGGGGTTATCTGCTCGACCGTGAATTAAGCGACACTGAAATACTGTTCAGGGACCAGAAGGATTACCAGTCAAAGTATCGGAGTGTCATCGAGTACTTTGATGCCTTCAGAATTGGTCTTACTGCCACTCCTGCGCTTCATACCACCGATATTTTTGGTCCTCCAGTCTTTACCTACAGTTACACCGAAGCGGTTCTGGATGGTTACCTGAACGACCACCTGCCACCGGTTCGCATCCATACCGAGCTGGCTGAAAAAGGCATTCAGTATGCAGTCAACGAAGCAGTAAAAGTTTACGATGTTGAGAGCAACAAAATAGAGACTTACAAAACCCCGGACGAGTTAAACTTCGACGTCTCTGATTTTAATCGTAAAGTAGTCGCCCTGGAATTCACCAAAGTGGTCACAAAATGGCTGATTGAAAGTGACGCCATTAATCCATACTCACCTGCAAAGACGCTGGTTTTCTGCGTAACCGACAAACACGCTGACGACGTTGTGGAAGCCATGAAAGATGCCATTGAGCATTACCATGGTGAGGTGGAAGATGACGCTGTACAAAAAATAACCGGGGCCAGCGACAAACCTCTGGAAAAGATTCGTTGCTATAAGAATGACCGTTTGCCCAACATTGCGGTCACTGTCGACCTGCTCACTACCGGTGTTGATGTACCCAAAATCTGTAACCTGGTTTTTCTTCGACGTGTCAACAGCCGAATCTTGTTTGAACAGATGCTGGGCCGGGCAACCCGACTCTGCACTGAAATAGGTAAAGGTCCCTTTCACATCTATGACGCTGTAGATATCTATAAACAACTGGAAAAAGTCAGCACGATGAAGCCTGTAGTCACTCGGGTGGACATCAGCTTTAAAGACCTTGAAGCAGAAATGGCCCAGGTCACAGCTCCCGACTTGCAGAGTCTGGCCAAAAACCAGTTTATTGCCAAACTACAGGTAAAAAAGAATTTCCTCACTGATGAGCAAACCGACAAATTTACAACCATAGCGGGACAACCTCCCGGCGACTTTATTAAAGAACTCAAAGCCATGAGCCTGGAATCAGTAGCCGAATGGTTTACCCATCACCCTGGTTTGGGTGAACTGCTTGACCAGAAAGCCGAAAGCGGCCAGTCAGGTGGCGGCATCAAAACACCCCTGGTTATTCATGAAGGTGAAGACGCTTTTACTCATACCACCACGGGTTACGGAGAAGGGCAAAAGCCTGAAGATTATCTCAGTGCCTTTAAAGACTTTGTTAATGCCAATAGCAACCGCCTGCTGGCCATTCAGACCGTGATCAACAAACCCTGGAGCCTGAGCCGAAAAAGCCTTAAGGAACTGGCTGTAGAGCTGGAAAACAACCATTTCAGAGAAAAAGATCTGCAGATCGCCTGGCGAGAAGTGAAACAGGAAGAAATTGCCGCTCGAATCATTGGCTTTATTCGCCAGGCCGCTCTGGGCGAGGCCCTTATACCCTGGGAAGAACGCGTTGACAAAGCCCTGGAAAAAATCTTGAATAGCCAGCCTTGGAAAACCCCTCAGCGTGACTGGCTAAAGTTAATCGCAGAACAGATGAAAGCCACTACTATTGTCGATGAGACTTCACTGAATCAGGGTATTTTCAAACATCAGGGCGGCATCAAACGCGCCAACAAACTGTTTGAACGCCCCGTCACCGACGTACTCGAAGAATTCAACCGTCAACTTTGGTACCACTGATGGCCCACCGCAACAATCAAGAAACTCAGCGGATCGAGTGGAAGCAAAGCTGGCACGACAAGCATCTGGAGTGGATTTGCGGCTTTGCCAATGCCAACGGCGGCACACTGATTATTGGTAAGGCGGATAATGGCGACCCTATGGGCGTTGAGAACCACCAGAAACTGCTGGAAGACATTCCTAATAAAATACGACAGCAGCTAGGTCTGGTATGCAGTGTTAACCTGATACAGGAAGAAGGCAAATACCTCATTGAGATTGTCACACCGACCTATTCCGTTCCTGTCTCTTACCGTGGGCACTATTACTCCCGCAGCGGCAGCACCAAAACCGAGCTGACGGGTCAGGCGTTAAATGAATTCTTACTGAAAAGAACGGGGCAGACCTGGGACGACATCATCGAACCTGATGCCACACTGGATGATATTGACCCCAATGCCGTAGAGCATTTCAAGAAGGATGCCAAACTGGCCGGACGCCTGCCAACACTGGATAACCTTTCCGTTGAGGCGTTACTCGAAAAACTGAGACTTTCCCGCAACAGTCAACTCAAACGGGCAGCACTTGTTTTATTCGGTAAAGACCCCGGCCGCTTTTATCGCAACCTGTTTGTAAAAATCGGTCGCTTTGGGTCTGATGTGGTTGATATGCGCTACCAGGAAGAGTCCGAAGGCAATCTGATCTTTCTGCTGAAAGACGTCATGGAACTGCTGGAACGAAAATTTCTGGTTAAGCCCGTCAGTTTCAAGGGTATTCAGCGTATAGAAACCCTGGAGTATCCCACAGACGCTTTGCGGGAATTGCTACTCAACGCTCTGGTACACAGAAACTATACAGGCGCCATGACTCAGATACGTGTCCATGATGATCGCCTGAGCATCTGGAACAGCGGCACGTTACCGGATGAGCTGGCTATTGAAGACCTGACCCGGGTTCATGCCTCTTTTCCCCGCAATCCTTTGATTGCCGAGGTCTGCTACAAAGCAGGCTATATCGATAACTGGGGACGCGGTATTGATAAGGTGGTACAGGCCTGCAAGGCTCACCACCTCAGTCAGCCGGTCTTTGAACAGTTAACCGGCGGCCTCTTCGCCACCCTGAGCAAACAGCCCGAGACTACCGGAAAAACTACCGGAAAAACTACCGGAAAAAACCGGGAAACTATTTTAGACTTAATCGCCAAAACCCCCACCATCACCATTCCCGAGCTGGCCGAAAGCCTGTCTCTGACAGAAGACGGTATCCGCTACCACCTGAAAAAACTTCAGAAAGCCGGGCGAATTGTTCGCCAGGGTGGTAAAAAAGGCGGCCACTGGCAGATTGAATCCAACGACTAACCCTATAGAGCATCCCATAGAGAACCCTGATGAGCACTCAAGACCTGGTCGCCAAACTCTGGAACCTTTGTAACCTGCTGCGGGACGACGGTGTTACCTATCACGAATACATTAACGAACTGACCTTTTTGGTTTTTTTGAAAATGGTGGACGAAACCGAGCAGGACGGACTGATACCCGAAGGCTATCGCTGGAAAGATCTGGAAGCTTGCAACAGTGCTACCCGTCTGGAAGAGTACAAACAGCTGCTCCTGCATCTGGGCAGCCATGGCTCGCTGATCACCCAGACCATCTACAACAACGCCAATACCGTGATCCGCAAACCGGCCACCCTGAACAAGCTGGTTACCCAGATCGACAAGCTGGACTGGTACAGCGCCAAAACCGAAGGCCTCGGCGATATGTACGAAGGCTTGCTGGAAATCAACGCCACCGAAAAAAAGTCCGGTGCCGGCCAATACTTTACGCCCCGGGTATTAATCAACGCCATGGTTGCGTTAATGAAGCCAACCCTGAACGATGTCATTGTGGACCCAACCGCAGGCACTGGCGGTTTCTTGATCAGCGCTCATCACTACGTTAAGGAACACAATAAAATCGAGGCGCTTGACGAAATTGCCTACAGTAAATACCAGCACAAAACCTTTTACGGTATGGAGCTGGTGCCAGACACCCGCCGTCTGGCTATGATGAACCTGATGCTCCACGACCTGGCGATAGACGATAAGAATGCCGGTATTTTATACGGCGACACCCTGAGTAACGAAGGCAAACAGCTTCCGGGAGCCTCTCTGATTCTGGCCAACCCTCCCTTTGGCACCAAGCAGGGGGGCGGAATCCCCACCCGTGATGACCTTGTACACTACACCAGCAACAAACAGCTGGCCTTTCTGCATCTTATGTACCATGTCATGCTCAAACCCGGTGGCCGGGCTGCGGTGGTACTGCCCGACAATGTTCTGTTCGAAGGGGCTACGGGTAAAAGTATCCGTCAGGCTCTGATGGACAAATGCAACCTGCACACCATCCTGCGGCTGCCCACCGGTATTTTTTACGCCGCCGGGGTGAAAACCAATGTGCTGTTTTTCAGCAAGCCGGAAGACCCGAACCAGGATAAAGGCAATACACAAAATGTCTGGGTATACGACCTGCGCGCCAATATGCCCCAGTTTGGCAAGCGTACCCGATTTACCGACCAGCACCTGGCGGAATTCTATGAAGCCGTAGGCCATGACCTGACCCAGGTCGATGAAGCAGCACGCAAGCGTTTTATCAAAAAACACGCCGAAGGCAGTGAGATTGGGGATATAAACACCTGCCGTTTACGCTGTTTCACCCGGGAAGAGATTCAACAGAAAGACGACAGCCTTGACCTGGCCTGGATTCGGGACGACAGCCTGGAAGACAGCGCCAACCTGCCCGAGCCCGATGTACTGATTAATGAAGCTCTGGAAGAGATGGCTGGAGCTATGCAGGAACTGCAGGCCATACTGGTTGAGCTGGGGTCTGTGGAAGAAGGTGAAGAGGTGGTTCTGTGAGTAGTGAGTTGCCGGACGGGTGGGTTCGAGAATCTCTCCATTCCATCGTATCTATAAATGAGAAATTCAAGAATTTAGGGGATGATCTAGAATGCGGTTTTGTACCTATGAGTATGATCCCTACCAAGCTCCTCTCAGAATTCCAGTTTGAGAAAAAAACTTGGGCAAACTGCAAAAAAGGCTACACACATTTTCAAGATGGTGATGTATTGCTTGCCAAGATAACCCCTTGTTTCGAGAATGGGAAAAGTGCTCTTGCAACTGGCCTTCCAAATGGTATTGGAGCCGGTAGCACCGAATACTTCGTATTACGCAGTCAACAATTAGAACCTAGATTCCTTCATGCTTTTGTAAAAACAAAACAATTCAAAGATGATTGTATTGTACGAATGAGTGGCTCGGTTGGCCATAAGCGTGTACCTAAAGATTATCTGATGGAATATCCTGTTCCTCTTCCCCCCCTAAACGAACAAACCCGAATAGCCGACAAGCTCGACAGCCTGCTCTCAAAAGTGGATGCAGCCCAGACGCGTCTGGAAAAAATTCCCACTTTGCTCCAGCGCTTCCGTCAGGCTGTTCTGGCTGCTGCTACTTCGGGGGAGTTGACTAGAGAATGGAGAGATTCTGACGAAACTTATGATGACTTTCTAACATGGGAGTTTTCAAACCTACCGAAGAGTTGGCAGCTGAAACTATTGCCAGAGATATCGGAAGCTCGGCTGGGCAAAATGCTAGACAAGAACAAAAACCAGGGCATAGCCACCTCATACCTCGGAAATATCAACGTACGCTGGAGAGCATTCGACTTAAGTGACTTAAAGAAGATCTTGGTATCTGATAAAGAGCAGAAAGAACTACAAATTAAGGATGGAGACCTGCTTTTATGTGAAGGAGGAGAACCTGGTCGTGGCGCAGTATGGAAAGGAGGGAAAAATAATTTAACATTTCAAAAAGCCCTCCATAGAGTGCGCTTTAGTAAGAATTTCTCGGCTGACTATGCACTTATCTGTGTTGAAAATGACTTTCATCAGAAGAAGCTTTCACAACTTTACACAGGTACAACGATAAAACATTTAACAGGAAAAGCATTAAAGAAATATCCTATTCCTGTACCTCCACTCGAAGAACAAAAAGAAATAGTCCGCCGGGTAGAATCTCTGTTCGCCCTTGCAGACGCTGTTGAAAAACAGTACTTCGACGCCAGGCAGCGCACCGACCGTTTAACCCAGTCATTGCTGGCCAAAGCCTTCAGAGGTGAGCTGGTCCCTCAAGACCCGAACGATGAACCCGCTTCACAATTGCTGAAACGTATTCAGGCTGAACGCGAACAGCAGGCAGCCACAAAGCCCAAACGTAAAGCCAGTACCCGACAATCTCCCAGCAAGGCCAGGACTACCGCCATGAAACTGATGGATGCTCCAGAGAACTACCTGACAGAACTGCTTTTGGCGTTGGGAGGCGAAGCCCATGCCGAAGTGCTCTGGAAAAAGACCGAACTGAGCATCGACGACTTTTACGCCAAACTGAAGCAGGAAATGAAAAACGGCGGTATCATAGACGACAAACGTTCAGACGATGCAGCTCAGAGAAAACTGAAAATCGTTGTAGAAACGGCGGATACCACCCTGAACGACTGAGGCAGTTTATAGTGTTTAATATGGCTCTCAAGAATAGCTCTCAACAATAGCTTTCAAGAATAGCTTTCACAATGACGGAAAATTATTCCCAGTAAACGGTAAGGAGTACCCGGGCATGCGAATCCAGCGCCTCTCTCTAAAGGATTACGGCAATCTTCAGGATTTTGAGTTCAAGCCGGACCAAACACCACAGACAACGGTGGTTCTGGGTCGTAACGGCGCTGGAAAATCCAATTTGATTGAAGCGTTGGTGGAAATATTCCGGGATTTGGAAGCAGGTACCGCCTCTGCCTTTTATTACGAGCTGGATTACCAGATTCGTGGCCATAAACTGCAGATCACAAACAGTCCTTCTGGCCGTCCAAAACAACAGTTTAAAGTGGATGGCAAAAAAATCCCGGCTAAAACGTTTCGTGATGCTCCAGACCTGTATTTGCCTAAATACGTTTTTGCTTATTACTCAGGCTGGAACCGTCGGCTGGAAAGTCTGTTTGATAAACCGACCAAGGAGCGCTACAAAAAGTGGAAGCAGGGCGGCAGTACAGACAATATTCCGCTGCGTCGTTTGTTTTACTGCCGTAAAGATTACAGCCAGCTGGTACTACTGGCGTTTTTCCTGATGGATACCAACCCCAAAATCAAGGCGTTTCTGTTTGATTTTCTGCGCATCAAAGATTTCGAGTCCGCTCTGTTTGTGATGCACAAACCCTTCTGGCGCGGTTCAGGAAAACCCACCCAAAACGATCTGGACAACGGTGACCCACTGTTCTGATATGCCAAGGGAGCTTTTCAAACCTTTACCGACCGGCTTTGGCGGCATGCTATAGCGCCTATTCGAAACGAAGAAACCATTACCAGAGATTTTCGTGACCGCACCGAAGAGCAGGAACGCCTTTATCTCTATATAAAAGATAAAGCCACGCTGCAGGAACTGATGTACCCCGGTGAGGATGAAACGCACTTTTTTGCTCATCTGGAAGGTTTGCACCTGTGTGACCTGATTGATGAGGTCCGGGTAACCGTCAACCATACTCAGGCGGGGCTTATTCGCTTTGACCAGCTCTCGGAGGGTGAGCAACAACTCCTGACCGTGCTCGGCCTGTTGCATTTCACCAAAGGCGAAGAAAGCCTGTTCCTTCTGGACGAACCGGATACACACCTCAATCCGTCCTGGACTTATGAATATCTGAACCTGCTGGAAAGCCAGGTGGTGGATCATTCATCACAGCTTCTGATTGTCACTCATAATCCACTTATGATCGGCGGCCTCAAACGAGAACAGGTGCGTTTACTGAATCGCCATGACAAGGACGGCCAACATTCAGTCACCGCCGATATACCCGGTGAAGATCCGATAGGTATGGGGGTGGACGGCCTTCTGCAATCCGATATGTTTGGGCTTAAATCAGTGCTCCCACCCAGTGTGGTTGCACGTATGACCCAGCGATATAAATTGCTTGGCATACGGAATAAAACAGCGGAAATGGCCGCTGAACTTGAACACCTGACACAAGAGCTGGACCAACTGGGCATTGCCCACAGCTTTCCTCACCCTTACTTCAACCAGTTCTCACAGGCTCTTGCCCGACGATCCATTATGACAAAGAAAGATTTCAGTGCTGATGATATTGCCGAACTGGAGTCACTGACTGATGAGCTGTTACAGGAGATTATCGACGGAACCGACAGGGAGACAGATTGATGAGATATATTCCACTCGGTGAAGTCGACAAGTCGGTATTGGAAGACTGGCAGAAGAAGTCTGACGAGTTATTGAACGACCTGAAAGATGAGGCTGATCCACAAAAGCGGAAAGTAATTATTCATCGCAATAAGGATCACTGGCGTGACCCAATTCTTTTGAGTTTTTTAAAGGCGCTGTCTGGTAGAAAATGCTGGTACACCGAAGCCCGGTTTACGGCAGAATATCCGCACCTGGAGCACTTTCGCCCCAAAAGCTGCGCCAGGAATGAGCATTGGGAAAAATGCCACGAGGGCTATTGGTGGCTGGCATTCGATATTGAAAACTATCGTTTATCCAAACCCATGCCAAACACTCGAAAAGGGACTTATTTTCCCTTGAGGGAGAGGGTAATGGCTGTATGCACTCCTGGCATATCCATCAGCCGCGAGTACCCTCTGCTGCTTGATCCTGCCAACGAGGATGATGCGGCATTGATTGGCTTTAACTCACACGGCGAACCTGAGCCTTGCCGTGAGCCCGCTATAGATCTTGATGAGTGGGATAGAGAACGCATTGCATTTTCTATCAAACGATATGGACTGGATGATCAGGAATTGTGCGATGAGCGTAAAGCACTGTGGGTTTCTATCACGTCCATGTTTGATGAATATGCAGAAAACGCCCTCAAGGCCAAACAGGAACGTTGCATAGAAAGTGCTGGAAAAGCAAAACAAATCAAAAAAGAGTTAAGTAAATACTTAGATCCTGAACAACCATTCACATCACTGATTCGTGACTGTTTTAATTCACATTCTGTAGGCCGATCACTGTATCGACAAGGCTTTGCAATACCATGGGCTGCCTGATGCTGAAGAATCAATTGTTGACTCTAAACAGCGTTGCATTGCGACAGTATGATCCTGAATTCATGAATCACTATTATGCTGTAGCACGGGCTCAGAATATGGGATGACAAAATACTTAACTTCGTACGGGTGTGCTGCCTAATTAATGTACTGGAAAGAGATTATGTACAATGGGAAAACCATACCGGTTCATCTTTAACCAGAACGCTTCCCATTGTCCGGATGAACAAACTAACGCTCTCAGCGTCAACA
>NZ_JBPCXO010000352.1:0-4746 GCF_051008435.1 Endozoicomonas sp.
TAGTGAGGGTGTTGCACACATGTCTGATCCTTCAGAAATTTTGATCCTTACAAATCAATCGTCTCCTGAAGGCTATTTCTGTTGCAACCCCTCACTTTTCATCAGCCAACCTGTAAAAGCCCCAAAATTATTTACTGAAGAATAATCAAACTCGTCTAGTATTCCTCGAACGGTTTTGACATTTACCTTTTTGGCGGAGGGGATTGCCAAGGGCTAAACAGTCAGGCTGTCATGTATAAAGCCGTGATCTTTCGCTGATCTGTGGAAGAGTTGTTCTCGGTTTTAGCAGTGAACAGGTATCTGGAGTAAATCATGAATAACAAGGTCATACTGATTATTCTTGACGGTTTGAACTATCAGGTGGCTCGAGAATGCATGGGGTGTTTAATGGGGTATGTAGAGTTATCCCGTGCCCAGTTGCATAATTTGGTCTGTGAATTACCCAGTCTCTCCAGACCCCTCTACGAAACCATACTGACTGGAACCCGCCCACTTGATCATGGTGTTCTCTCCAATGATATGGCCAGAAGGTCAAGTCAAAGCAGTATTTTCTCTCTGGGCAGGGAACATGGAAAAACGACAGCTGCCGCAGCTTATTTCATGTTCAGTGAACTCTATAATCATACGCCCTTTCAACCACTCCAGGATCGATTTCAGAACAATCCCGAGCAACTGATCCAGCATGGCTTGTTCTATTGGCTTGATCATTATCCGGACAGCCATCTTTTTGCTGATGCCGAGTACCTCAGAGTCACCCATGACCCGGATTTTCTTTTGATCCACCCTATGAACGTTGATGATGCAGGGCATCACTATGGCTTACTGTCTCCAGAGTATCGTAATGCCGCACGCTCAGTGGATGTTCAGATGGCTGAATATCTGTCCGGCTGGTTAGAGGCTGGCTACCAGATTATGGTGACCAGCGACCACGGCATGAATGGCATGTGCAGTCATGGTGGTACTCTGGCTGAAGAGCGTGAAGTACCGCTGTTTCTTTTGGGCGAAACGTTTGATGACCTTCGAAGTATGCAGCTGAAACAATTGCATATTTGTGGTTTGGTCTGTGAAACCCTGGAGATTGAGCAACACGGTAAATTGTTACCCATCAGTTCTGCTCACTGAGAGAAGCGTAATATGGCCTTTTACAAGGCTGAAAGAAAAGCACTTTTTCTTTTAACGCCCTTTATTCTTGCCTTTTTTCTCTTCCAGGTGCTGCCTCTAATTTGGGTACTGGCGGACAGTTTCAAAAGTAACCTGGGTGAAGAGTGGGGGCTGGGTAATTATCTGTATATCCTGGAAAGTCGGTATTTCCGGCAGGCGATATACAACAGTCTGAAGATCGGTCTCTACTCCAGTATTGCAGGGATGTTGCTGGCTTTGCCCTGTGCCTGGTCACTGCACCGACTTTCTGGTCGTCTCAAGGAAGTAGCCCTGACTTTCTCTAATATGATTGCCAACTTTTCCGGCGTACCGCTGGCATTTGCTTTTGTCATTCTTTTGGGCGCTAACGGTTGTTTTATTATTTTGCTCGATCAGCTGGGTATTCATCTGGGCTTTAATCTTTATTCCGCTTTTGGACTCATTCTGATTTACAGTTATTTTCAAATCCCATTAGCTATTTTATTGATGCTCCCAGCCATGGAAGGGCTCAAGGATGAATGGCAGGAGGCTGCCTGTCTATTGGGAGCTGGCAAGCTTCGTTACTGGCTGAGTATTGGATTGCCCGTTCTGACGCCCGGTATTCTAGGGACCTTCATTATTCTGTTTGCCAATGCCATGGGGACTATGGCGACGGCTTTTGCCCTGACAGGAGGTAATTATAACCTTCTGACGATCAGGATCAGCAACCTGATTTCCGGTGATATCTTTCTTGATCCCTGGCTGGCCAGTGCGCTTTCTATGATTCTGGTTTTTATTCTGATGGTGGTAACACTGGCTAACGAATGGTTAATCAAGCCGGGGAGGCTCCGTGCGAAGGCCAGATAGTCTTGGGCATCTGTCGGTTATTATCGTGTTCATGATCGTCATGATATTGCCGTTGCTGGGAACCTTGCTCTATTCCATAAGCACCAGCTGGTCTTCTGGCATGCTGCCAGAGGGTGTCACCCTGAAGTGGTATAAGGCCCTGTTTGTTGAGCAAAGGTTTTTACAGGCCATGCTGAATTCAATCATGGTGTGTCTGGGTGCTCTTTTCTTGACCCTGATACTGGTCGTTCCTACAGCATTTATTGTTTTCTATTATTTTCCTTTTCTGAAACCCTTCATGAATTTTATCATTCTGCTGCCTTTCGCTGTGCCGCCAGTGGTGTCGTCTGTCGGGTTACTGCAAATCTACTCCAATGATGTGATTACCCTGACAGGAACTCCCTGGATTCTGTTGGGAGCCTACTTCACCGTAGCCTTACCTTTTTCCTATAGAGCCATTGCCAACAACATGGCGAACCTGAATCTTCAGGATATGCTGGATGCAGCCCATTTATTGGGGGCAAGTACTGTTCGAGCTTTTTTTACCATTGTTTTACCGAATCTGAAGACAGGCTTGATGGTGTCTCTATTCCTGAGTTTTTCTCTGCTGATTGGAGAGTTTGTGTTTGCCAATATTCTGGTGGGAACCCGGTTTGAAACGGTGCAGGTGTATCTGTTCAACATGAAGGCAAGAAGTGGACATTTCAGCAGTGCGGTAGTGGTCAGTTATTTTCTGGTCATTATGCTGATGACGATACTGGCCGGGCAGTGGGGAAAAAAACAATGAGCTTTTTAAGAGCGCAGGGGCTGGAAAAAAAATATGACGATAGCCCTGTGTTTACCCATATCCATTTTGCTCTGGAGAAAGGAGAGTTTGTCACTCTCCTTGGGCCATCTGGCTGTGGCAAGTCAACGTTGCTACGTTGTGTTGCGGGCTTGACTCGAGTTGATGAAGGGCAACTGTTTATAGACGGAGCCAATGTCACTGACCTACCTGCCAGGCAGCGTGGAATTGCCATGGTGTTTCAGAGCTATGCACTTTTTCCGAATATGACGGTCAGGGAAAATATTACCTTCGGTTTGAAAATGCAAAAAGTCCCCCTGTCTGAGCGATCTCAGCGGGTAAAAGAAGCCGTAGAGCTGGTGGAGCTGGAAGGGAAAGAGCAACGATATCCTTCAGAGCTTTCTGGTGGTCAGTGTCAGAGAGTCGCGTTGGCAAGATCTCTGGTGGTTAGGCCCCGAATCCTTTTGTTAGACGAGCCCCTGTCGGCTCTGGATGCAAGAATCAGAAAAAATCTGCGTGAACAGCTTCGGTCTATTCAAAAAGAATTGGGATTAACGACCTTGTTTGTTACCCATGACCAGGAAGAAGCTCTGACACTGTCTGATCGGATTTTATTGATGAGCAATGGCCAGATTATTCAAAACGGAACGGCGGAAGAAATATACACAGAGCCAGCCAATGCGTTTGTTGTTCGTTTTATCGGGAACTATAACCTGTTAAGTGCCTCTCAGGCGTATCAGGTGCTTGGCATAAAGTCAGAAAAGCAGATTGCTATCAGGCCTGAGTCCATTTATGTCCGTGAGGAAGGTCGTCAGTATGCTGATCATGTCAGACATCCTGTGCGTGGCCAGGTGGTTGATTATCTCCTACTGGGCAACATCATTCGTTACCGTATTCATGTCAGCGGGGTGGAGCTGCTGGTGGATTTGCTCAACAGAAGCTCAGAGCGGTTGTTTCCAGCAGGCGCTCCCCTTGATCTGCTCTTCAACACTCGTGAAATCAGAGAAGTCGATGAGGATAATCCAGAAGCCTGTCGGACTTAAACCGCCATTATGGCTTAGGGCTGTTCGATCTGGAACTGGCTGAGAATTAGAGCTCTGGCATCATGCAAACTCTTCAGAATAGAGAAGGCATGTTCTTGTACATCGGCTTCCGGAGGAAGATAGTCTGGAATCATAATTGCCTGACAACCTGCCGTGTAAGCTGAGCGTATGCCATTGTTGGAATCTTCAAAGACCACAGTTGCTTCTGGTGGAACCCCCAGTTTCCTGCAAGCCAGCAGATACGGTTCCGGATCAGGCTTGCCGTTGACCACTTGTTCGGATGTGACCACTGTGTCAAAGCTGGAAAGTTCGTTTCTGCTGGCAAAGTGATGTTCAACTGAAGAGCGTCTTGAAGAAGTCACCAGGCCTAACTTCAAGGGTTGGGTCAGTAACCATTGAAACAGCTCAGAAAATCCCTTTTTGAGCACAGTAGCGTTTGCGTTGATGTAATCCTGAAAAAAATCTTTTTTCTGCTGATAAAAGGCTTCCGCCGGGCAATCCTTCCCATAGAGTTCGCTGAGTAGTGCCAGGGTCCTTTCCCATGTGGTGGCGGTGCTGCGTTTAAAAAACTCGTCATTAACCTCATATCCCAAGGACTGACCGGCGAGAACCCAGCAGAGTCGATGAATGACTTCAGTATCAAAAATCAGGCCATCCATATCGATCAGCACGGCTTGCAGATTCTTTTTCATAGGCTCTCTAGTGAATTGGATTGTTCAGATTCTAGCATTGAGAAAAAATCAATTAATGCATCGAGTTAGCTATGGATTGCAGTGTAAATTAAATGTGTACTCATATTTTATTTTTAGGTGTTTTCTGAATACCTGCTCTAGGAGCCTGACCGAGAATAGGTTTATCTGTTATGATAAGCCTTAAATCAACCCTAATAATGCCAGATGTCACCACCACCAAAATTCAAGGATAGCCCTGTTGAGTTTGATCAGCACCTGCTGT
>NZ_JBPCXO010000353.1:0-1698 GCF_051008435.1 Endozoicomonas sp.
TGTCTTCTTTGGCAACTATTGGGTTGCAGCAATTGATTTACGAGAGTCACTACCCTCTCGACATGCACTTCAGGCCTCGACACAACCGTCGAATCCAGGACACCCCCGCACCACAAATAAATACTGAGTTCATTTTACTGGACGCATAGACCAACTGGCAAGCAGCGGTTTAGCTGCTGCTATTTCATCTCTTGCTCTGTACTGGCTGAGTATCTCTTGCTCTGTGCTCACGATGCAGCATCGCTTTGCAGGTACCTGAACTCGGCTTCAATCAGAGGGTCGGGGATATCTACCTGGCGTGGTAAGTCAAAACCATGCTGCTTGGCGATCCGATGCCACGGCGAGCCTTTCCGATGTGTCAGGGCAACCAGATTAACACCGCTGTAGGGCCAGTATCTTTTCGAGATGTCAGCCAGAAATTTGCCCTGACTGCTGCTGTCAGATACCAGACGAGGCATGCGCCCTTGCGTATCTTTGACAGGGGTAGCGAAAAAAGGCGATCCTTGTACGCGTTCCTGATGTTTCAACGCAGCATAGAGGCTGGGGAATACCGGGCCATGTTGCCAAGCTTGGGGCGTTTCATGGGTCAGGCGCTGGTCGGTATCCTGAAGAAGCCACCAGCCGTAAGCGCAATACACAGCCTTCTGCAGCTTCAAATGGCTGATACCCGGCTCTTTCGCAATCAGAAAGTTTGCGACCTGAAGTGGCGTATATTGCCCGTTCTTCCTGCCTGCTCTGGCACTTCATCAGCAATACCTTCCGGCCCTATACAGTCTGTAAATGCGCATTTTGCGACTGCATAACGGGTTTGTCAAGCTGGAACTTTGATCGACGCCTCATAATCCAGCCTATCTAAAAATAGGGCAGATAGTCAGAAGGATGCAATCTACGCAAATTGAGTTTATAGGGCTGGCGCCGGTTGGGCACCCCGGACGAGCTGACCCGGCAGCCTGCGGATATGATGGCATCCAGATTGTAATATTTAACCGCACGGGTCTGGGTTCTCCCCTCAATAGCACCATGCTGAGTGGTTGTTTCCATTTTGGAAACAACCACTTCTTCCAGCAGTTCACCGGACTCAAAAATATTCTTCAAATGTTTGGAAATAGCAGGAACACCCACCCCAAAAAGCTCGGCAATGCGCTCTTGAGTCAGCCAGATCGTCTCATCGTGCAGAATGCACTCCACTTTCACCTGACCATCGGGGGCGGTATAAAGCAGAAAGTCGGTCATTTCGTCCCGTGTAGTCAACCGCCTTTCTTCTGTATTTTCAGTGTGGTCCGTGGTTTCACCTGGTTTGTGTTTATCCGTGCCCATTCGTAGTTTCTTCCCCATTACAGACTACTCACGTCATTGATTCTAGCCTCTTTGAGAATCTGAACTGTATTGGTTTTGACCACATCATCTTCGAACCGGAGTCTTTGAATAGCACCCGCACGATTTCCGGATTGCGTTCATCCTTCAGCTAGACAATGCTCTGAGCCACTTCCAAATTAAGGAATGTGGGCAGAGTTAGCAGCGGCTAGTAGCTGCTTTAGAGTGGGAGGTTTTTCTAGCCATCCCGCTACGTCCCGCGTCCAGTTTGGGGCATCTTCCTGCTCAGGGTGCTGGCCAGTGCGGTCAAACATCCATTGGATTATCGCAGGCTTGACTTCAATCCTCTCCACAGCCATGATGCAGTTCCCGAATCTGCTGAAC
>NZ_JBPCXO010000354.1:0-3673 GCF_051008435.1 Endozoicomonas sp.
TTGCAGGACTGTCTTTGGATCAGCCCATTCCTGATCACTCCACGATTTTGCATTTCCGCCATCTTCTGGAGAACCACAAGCTTGGCCGTAAGATTTTTCATGAGATAAATGAGTGGCTGGGCAGCTCTGGTATTGTTCTGAAGGAAGGCACTCTGGTTGACGCTACCATTATCGAGGCTCCTACCTCCACCAAAAATAAAGAGGATCAACGTGATCCAGAAATGCACCAGACCAAAAAAGGAAACCAATGGCATTTCGGTATGAAAGCCCATATCGGAGTTGATGCCAGGACAGGACTGACTCACAGCCTAGAAACCACAGCTGCCAACGAACACGACCTCAATCAAATGGAAAATTTATTGCATGGTGATGAGTCATTCGTTGGTGCAGATGCAGGGTATCGAGGAGCCGAAAAACGAGAAGAGTTAAGCCCCTGTGAAGCAGAGTTCTTCATTGCAGAACAGCCCAGTAAAGTTAAAGCCTTGAAGGAACACCCTCATAGAAACAGAGTGTCGATCAAGCTGGAGTATCTGAAAGCCAGTATTCGAGCAAAAGTTGAGCACCCATTCAGAATTGTGAAGTGCCAATTCGGCTTTGTAAAAACAGCCTATCGTGGTCTTGAGAAAAATGATAACAAGCTGGCCACCCTGTTCGCGTTGGCCAATGTCGTCAGGTTGGATCAGATGATTCGTAGGGCTTAATCCGCCCGCTGGCCGTGAAAACGGCTGCACGACATATATAAACAGGCTACATCTACGTTTTTTGTTCTAAAAATAAAGATTTAAAACATTGTGGAAGGTGCGATGAACTTGTTCACACCTTCCTTAGCGATGTATTTAGCCATCCCGGCTACTTCAAGGTCCTGACGATAAACACCACCAGGCAAACTTTCATACATTTTGGCGAGAAAATCTCCAGCCTCTTCATGCATTTGCCCTATTACGGTCATAGGGGGGGTCAAAAAAGTCTTTGATAGCCGTACCTTCCCTGAGGAATTCAGGGTTCATGGCGATATAAAAGTCCTTTCCCGCTTTTTTCCCCGATGCACTCTCAAGAATCGGTACAACAACATTACGGGTTGTCCCAGGCAGTACAGTGCTGCGAATAATGACAACATGCTTTTCTTCTTTTTCTGCCAGTACCTGACCGATGCTCTCACTGACCTGACGGATATAAGACAAGTCAAGGTCACCGCTCTTCATGCTGGGAGTACCTACACAGATCAGGCTCGCATCGCTGTTCATGACTGCGTGGCGGGTATTATCGGTAGCATAAAGACGACCACTCTTAACAGCGGATGAAAGATACGTTTCCAGTTCAGGCTCAACAATGGGAGACATCCCATCATTGATCATAGCGATCTTGGTGTGATTCAGGTCAACACCAATCATTTGATGACCACTTTTGGCCAGGCAGGCAGAGCAAACAACACCCACATACCCCATTCCAAAAACACTAATATTTAACATTGTTAAATTCCCTTTCTGTTACGTGATTAAAGAACCAATGCATTTTTTTGGAACTTCCTTAATTAAAATGCGCACCAAGTTAATACATTTTATTTTTTCAAGGTAATAAAATAACCTTACTCTTAATATCGAGCACCATAATTAAGCATGAAACATTTCCGCAATATATTAATCAAAATCCTGAAATAAAACTTAAAGACTTAGGTCGTTTAAATTTAATAAAACATTCAAGAAAAACCGATAAAACTGCTCTGCGATAAACCGCCTACGACAACGCAAATCTATTATTACGATTCGAATATGTCAATATTATGATGTAATTAAAAATTAATAAGCTTCAACTTTTCTCATAAACTTAATTAATATTTAATTAGTGAGACTGACAATAAAACGGTATTATTACCGTATCAATTTAAAAGGTTGTTTTTAATGAAATCTTTGAACTGTTTCAAATCATACGATGTCCGAGGTCGCATGCCGGATGAATTGAACGAAGAAATCGTCTGGCGAATTGGTCGTGCAACTGCTGAATATTTAAAAACAGATACAGTTGTTATTGGAGGAGACATTCGTCTTTCATCCCCCTCTTTGAAAAAAGCGCTTAGCCATGGTCTCAGATCCGGCGGTGTTAATGTTCTGGATATAGGCCTCTGCGGTACAGAAGAAATTTATTTTGCCACTTCCTACCTGAAAGTCGGTGGCGGCATTATGGTCACTGCCAGCCACAATCCCAAAGATTACAATGGCATGAAATTGGTAAGAGAAGAGAGCAAGCCTATTTCTGGTGATACGGGTTTACGTGCCATTCAGAAACTGGCAGAAGATACCTTTGTATCCGCTCAATTGAACGACAGTTCTTCCTTAACTGGTCACTATAAAGAAATCAGTGTCCTTGATGCATACATTGATCACATTCTTGGCTACATCGAACCTGCTGCACTGAAACCGATGAACCTGGTAGTTAATGCAGGTAATGGGGCTGCTGGTCATGTCATTGATGCTATTGAAGCGCGTTTTCAATCGGCTTCAATACCGGTTGAATTTGTCAAAGTACATCATGAACCCGACGGAAACTTTCCTCACGGGATTCCTAACCCGCTGCTACCTGAATGTCGTCAAGCTACAAGCGATGCAGTGCTCGAACATCAGGCCGATATGGGAATAGCCTGGGACGGCGACTTTGATCGCTGCTTCCTGTTCGATGAAAAGGGTCAGTTTATTGAAGGTTACTATATTGTAGGTCTGCTGGGTGAAGCCTTCCTGAGTCACACACCCGGTGCCAAAATCATTCATGACCCCCGACTGACCTGGAATACAATTGATCAAGTCAACAGTGCCGGAGGTGAACCGGTACTTTGCAAAACAGGTCATGCGTTTATTAAAGAAAGAATGCGCAAGGAAGATGCCGTATACGGTGGAGAAATGAGTGCCCACCATTATTTCCGTGATTTTGCCTACTGTGACTCTGGCATGATTCCCTGGCTGCTGATTACGGAACTTTTGTCCCAAAAAAATCAAAAACTGTCTTCGCTGGTTGCCGAGCGTATTAAGAAGTTCCCTTCCTCCGGCGAAATCAACCGCAAGCTCAAAAATCCGGCCCAAGCGATCGAGAACATTCTGGCCCTGTACGAAAAAAATGCCGTTGAAATTGATCGAACTGACGGTATCTCAGTTGATATGGGAGAGTGGCGCTTCAATCTGAGAATATCCAATACTGAACCGGTCATCCGGCTGAATGTAGAAAGTCGAGGTAATCAGGCTCTGATGGAAGAGAAAACAACTGAACTGCTAACCCTCATTAATCCTCAGTAATTTCTGACAGGCTGGATTATGACTCATTCAGCCTGTCACAATGGCAAAATCCGACAGCTTGGCTACATTCCTTGAGACATCAAGTTTTCTGGAGTCAAGCTGATGAAACCCCTACAAAATTGTGTGGTTGCGCTCTGTCTCGCCACTTCTCTTCCGTTAGCTGCGGCACCTGCAGCTGAATCGTCCAAACCGTCCATGCCAGAGAATATTTCAGGTTTCTGGAAGAATACCCGGGGTTCAATTCTGGATCTCAAACAAGAAAAAAATGGGGCTTTTACAGGTTGGCTGATGAAAAGTGAGGGGTTGCAACAGAAATAGCCTTCAGGAGACGATTGATTTATAAGGATCAAAATTTCTGAAGGATCAGACATGTGTGCAACACCCTCACTACG
>NZ_JBPCXO010000355.1:0-17378 GCF_051008435.1 Endozoicomonas sp.
TGTACCGCCTTTGGTCTTTCTGGCTGGAAGCAACTCGCCTGTACTCTCCCACTTCCTCAATGTTGAGTGGTCAGTACCCAGCAAGCGAGCTGCTTCACCAATCTTGACTAATCTCTTATCCATAGTACGAGATTATGATAGATAATCATAGATTACTCAATACTGTTTCAAACCCCGCCATAATTCTTGTTCAGGTACTTTCTGTTTGAGCCATGATGGACCCGATGATGAGAAGGCGTATTCAATACCCACTCCAGCGGTCCCAGCTTGCCAATCAGTTCCGTATGAATCCAGATCTGGTAGAAAAGCCCTGCTCCCAATGCCAACACAACGGCAATGGGATGAAAACCCATCAGTACTAACGGTGAGAAAAACAACACCGTTCCTGAGATCAATCCCGTCCATCCCAATCTGCCCGCTACTGCCCGCTACTGCCCGCTACTGCCCGCTACTGAAAGATTCATATGCATCGGGGTATGATGCACGCTGTGATTCGCCCAAAGCCACCGAATTTCATGAGTCCAACGATGGTGCCAGTAATAGAAAAGTTCGACCAGCAGGAAAAGCAGCAACCCCATCCAGAGACTGTTGATCTCCTGGGTCCACCAGCGGAAGTGGTAAACCCAGAACAGAAACCCCAGAGCAACACCCGCTGTAGCCGCATCAATTAAACGCTTGATAATGGCCACTGAAAAAGAGGCCATCGCTTCTTGCCAGGGATAAGAATCTTTTCGACGTAAAATGAGCCAGAACGCTTCCAATACTATGAAAGTGGCCATCAACACCAGAAAGCCAATCCCTCCACTCAGAGTTACCGGTTCCATTGTCATGTCCTCCGTCAGCTGCGGTTGCGCAGTTTTTCTCTCATCCGGTCTTTCTGCTCTTGCTGTATCTTCTGAAATTCCTTGAACTGATCGACTGTCAGAATGCCCTTGGCTTTTTCAGTGCTTTGCTCACGAACACGTTTCATATCCTTGCCAAGAGCACGCTTGTCAAAAAAGCTCAGATCCTTGAGGGTTTTCTTGTCCCTTTCTACGCCATAAGTTTTCAGAATACTCTTACGCTGTTCGCCACCTTCACGGAGCAGAGACAACATCTGTTGCTCCTGATCAGTAGAAAGATTTAAACGAGCCTGGATAGCTTTTAGATTTTCAAGAAATTCGACTCTCTGCTCATCACTCAGACGCTTTTGCTCAGCCAGAGAAAACGGACTAAAGCTCATCATCATGAACACAGCCAATAATGCAGCCAGTACTTTTGAGAAAGAAAAGGAAACAACCGATTTCATAAAAAGACCTTATATAAAATTTCAGACAGTGAGCTCGTTTTGAACTCATCTGCCTGATTAGACGAAGGCTTTTCTGTTTTTAGTCCCGGCGGTTGAATTTATTTTTCAGGAAGAGAGCGGTTCAGCTTCCAGAAGCAGTGCAGGTTCACCCTGATGGCGGGATTCCCATTGATCCAGAGCATCAATAGCCAACTGTCTGCCAATGGCCGCAATTTCGTTAAAGCGGTGAAATTCGTAGAACTGACAGATATTACGAGGCACGTTAACCAGTACATCCGGATGATAACCAGCCGTCTTGTAACGAGACAGAGACTCTTGCATGACTTCCATAGACTGGTTGGAAACTTCCATCAGACTCATGGAGGCACTGAGCTCATCCTGGGACTTTTTGCTTTCACTGCCCCCCATCAGCTTGTCGATCAGGCCATCAAAGATAGACTTATTACCCTTTTCTTCAGGTTCCATTGCCTGACTCTTCTGGAATGGAGCCCCAAGAAGATCAACAGCCACCACCATATCAGCCAGCGCCGACCCTGCTGGTGCCATAGGCAGAGGATTCAGAACTCCTCCATCCACCAGTACCTGGCCATGCATTTCTACCGGACTGAATAAAGAAGGAATCGCACTGGAAGCACGAATAGCCGTCACCAGATCGCCCCGTTGAAACCAGACTTCCTTACGGGTGGTCAGACTGGTGGCCACCGCCGTATAGGGAACCGGCAGATCTTCTATACGACAATCGCCGATAATCTCCCGCATGCGTTCAAACAGGCGATCGCCTTTGATGACCCCCGGACGTCCCAGAGAGATATCCAGCAATCGGATAATCTCGAAAGAATCGATAGTTTCCGCCCACTGACAGTATTCATCCAGCTTACCCGTTGCCCAGAGACCACCGACCAGCGATCCCATGGAAGCACCGGCTATGGCCGTGATTTCGTACCCTCTGGCTTCCAGCTCCCGGATTACCCCAACATGGGCATAGCCCCGGGCACCGCCACTGCCCAATACCAGAGCCACTCTTTTTGTCATGTTCTCCCCGTCCTGTGAGTTCCTGACGTTAAAGGCGACAGCATGCACCCAGTTGGGCCCGAGGTCTACAACCTGCTCAAAATTCAAAACCAATTAGCGTTAAAGCCAGAGCGTCTCATCAGGATGCATTTGCATCTCAAATTATTTTTACACCATACCAATACTGCATTTTTTTAATTGCATTACTCTCCTAATATTGTCAGACTGAAATCATCATCAACATTGGAGTTGCACCCAAAGTGCCAACTGCTGAAATAACGTCTGACGACCCGTGCAAAACAACTGTCGCCTTATCAGAACTGGTTACCCTGCAGGCAGGCTACCCTTTTCGTGGTGCAATCGAATCAAAGACGGACGGAAGCGTCAGAGCCGTACAGGCTAAGGACATTTCCGATCTGGGTGAGTTACAAAGCCATAATCTGATTACTACTGAGCTGACAGGCAAGCGACAGCCAGACTGGCTGCAAGCGGGTGATATTGTATTTATCAGCAAAGGTCAGCGGCATATTGCCAGTTATGTTTCCTGCAATTTATCAAAAACAACGCTGTCACCGGCTTTGTTCCTGCTTCGCATCAAACCGGAACATAAAGAGCGGGTTAATGCGGAATTCCTGACCTGGCAGATCAACCAGGCACCTGTTCAGCGTTACTTCAGACAAAGTGCAGAAGGCAGTCACCAGATCAGTATTCGCAAGCCTGTGCTTGCATCTGCACCGGTATCTTTGCCAGATATAGAAACCCAGAACACCATCGCCAGTATGTATGCAGCCAGTATTCGTGAACACGCCTTGCTGCACAGGCTGATAGCTAACAGACAGCAACAGCTGAACGCCATTGCCAACGAATTAATTTCAAATTCTTCAGGCCATTAACTGAGAAAAGATATGCCCCTCTCTTCAAACAAACAGCCGCCGATCAATCAGCAAGAGATCAACGCCACTGTCTGGAAGGCATGCGACACCTTTCGTGGAACTGTTGATCCGTCGATCTACAAAGACTTCATCCTCACCATGCTGTTCCTGAAATACATCTCTGATGTGCATCAGGACAAGGTAGATGAACTCAGCAAGCAGTTTGGTGATAACCCCGCCATGATTGAAGCGATGATGGCGAGCCAGTCGTTTAAAATCCCTACCGGCAGCACCTTCTGGGATTTGTACGAACACCGTCATGAAGCCGGTAACGGTAGCCGTATTGACCAAGCGCTGCATGCCATTGAAGAAGCCAACGGCACCAAGCTGAAGAATGTGTTTCAGGACATCAGCTTCAACACCGACAAGCTGGGTGATGAAAAACAGAAGAACGATATCCTGCGTCACCTGCTGGAAGACTTTGGCAAAGAGACCCTGAACCTGCGCCCCAGTCGTGTTGGTTCGCTGGATGTCATTGGTAACGCCTACGAATATTTGATCAAACACTTTGCCGCAGGCAGTGGTAAATCCGCTGGGGAGTTCTATACCCCGCCAGAAGTGTCTGACCTGCTCTCTATCCTGCTGGAGCCTGAAGAAGGCGACCAGATTTGTGACCCGGCCTGTGGGTCCGGCTCTCTGCTGATGAAGTGCGGCAAGCAGGTGCAGAAGAAGCATAACGGTTCCAAGCAATATGCCCTGTTTGGCCAGGAAGCCATTGGTTCTACCTGGTCTCTAGCGAAGATGAATATGTTCCTGCACGGTGAAGATAACCACCGTATTGAGTGGGGAGATACTATCCGCAACCCTAAACTTCAGGACACCTCTTCACACAATCAGGGCGGCCTGCTGCACTTTGA
Organism: Endozoicomonas sp.; assembly: GCF_051008435.1. Classification (GTDB taxonomy): domain Bacteria; phylum Pseudomonadota; class Gammaproteobacteria; order Pseudomonadales; family Endozoicomonadaceae; genus Endozoicomonas_A. Next base: position 4,089 of record NZ_JBPCXO010000355.1, read on the forward strand.
TGTGGTGACAGCCAACCCGCCGTTCTCGCTGGATAAGTGGGGCCATGAAGATGCAGGACATGATCCATTCGGTCGTTTCCGCCGTGGTATTCCGCCCAAGACTAAAGGCGATTACGCCTTTATCTCCCATATGATTGAAACCCTGAAGCCACGCTCTTCATCAAAACAAGGGGGGCGTATGGGTGTGGTTGTGCCTCACGGTGTGCTATTCCGGGCATCCTCTGAAGGCAAAATCCGCAAGCAGCTGATTGATGAAAACCTGCTGGATACTGTGATTGGTCTACCGGAAAAACTCTTCTTCGGCACAGGCATCCCTGCCGCTATCCTGATCTTCCGTAAACAGAAAGTCGACAACAAGGTGTTGTTTATTGATGCCTCCCGTGAGTTCCAGTCTGGTAAAAATCAGAACCTGCTAACCACCGATAATATCCAGAAGATTGTCGATACCTTCCAGGATCGCCAGACAGTGGATAAATACGCTTATCTTGCCACCCTGGAAGAGATTCAGGAGAACGATTACAACCTGAATATTCCCCGTTATGTGGACACTTTTGAGGAGGAAGAAGAGATTGACCTGATGGCGGTTCGCTCTGAGCGACTGGCGTTGCAACTGGAGCTGGCGGATTTAGAAGAAGAAATGCAAGGTTACCTGGAGGAGCTTGGGTATGAGTGATAAGGGTAATAAACAAGGCAAACGCAAGCAGCGAGTGGACCCCAAACGTCAAGGTGTTTGCTTTCCTGTGGGCGAGCCCCTGAACAACCTGCCCGGTGATTATCCCGACTTTCTGGCCCTGATGGTTGAAACCATTGCCAGCCGAAGAGTTACAGCCCTGCAAAAAGTCAATGTGGAGCAACTTCTCCTTTACTGGCACCTGGGACAACAGATTTTAACCAAACAGCAGAAGGCTGGCTGGGGAGCAAAGGTCATTGATCGCCTGTCACAAGACCTGAAAAAACAGCTGCCTTCGCTGTCCGGGTTCAGCCCCAGAAATTTGAAATATATGGCAAAATTTGCCGCCAGCTGGCCTGACATTGAAATTGTGCAACGCACCGTTGCACAATTGCCCTGGCGCAGTAATTGCGCCCTGCTGGACAAGGTCAGCGAGCCTGACGCCCGGGTCTGGTATGCCAAGGAAGCCCTGGAACAAGGCTGGAGCCGGGATATGCTGGTGGTACATATCGACAGCAACGAGTTTGACCGGCGGGGAAAAAGCATTAACAACTTTCCTGAAACCCTGCCACCCGTTCAATCGGATATGGCGACCCAGCTATTCAAAGATCCTTATCTGTTTGATTTTATAGGGTTGGATGCGCCTAAACGGGAAGCTGAGCTAGAAAATCGTCTGTTGCAGCACCTGGAACAGTTTCTGGTGGAACTTGGCCAGGGCTTTGCCTTTGTCGGACGGCAGGTACACCTTGAACTGGGTGATCAGGACTTTTACGCAGATTTGCTGTTCTACCACCTGAAAATGCGCTGCTATGTGGTTGTGGAACTGAAGACAGGCTCTTTCAAGCCAGAATTTGTCAGCAAAATTCATCTCTACCAGGCCGTCATTGATGACCAGATGTGCCACGATACCGACCAGCCCACCATTGGTATACTGCTGGTCAAAGAGAAAAACAACCTGATCGTTGAATACGCCCTGTCGGGGAATAACAAACCCATTGGTGTCGCCAACTGGCAGCAAACCCTGTCTCGTCAGCTACCCGAAGACCTGCGCTCCAGTTTACCCACGATTGAAGAGCTGGAAAGTGAGCTATCCGCCGTTCTGGAGGCGGCAAACCATGACAAATAAAATGAGTGCGACAGTGTCGCACCTTTCTTGCGAAGTGACTGAACTGGCTGGTTTGGAAGCGGTAATGGCGGGATACCTGAAGGAGTTGGGTTATGGTGCCTAATGGATGGGACATAAAAAGTCTTGAAGATATCGCAAAGGTTACTTCTGGCGGCACACCCAGCAAAAAACATGATGAGTACTGGGAGGATGGTAACATCCCATGGATCAGAACTACTGAAGTACAAAACTGTATAATTAACCCTGAGGACACAGAGGTTTTCATTACACGGCTTGGGCTTGAAAAGTCATCAGCCAAGCTATTCCCGAAAGGAACAGTCCTTTTAGCGATGATTGGACAAGGGAAAACAAGGGGGCAGGTTGCACTGTTGAACTTTGAAGCTTCGACCAACCAGAATTGTGCAGCCATTATTTTTAATCAGGAACAGCACCCAGCTTACTATTTTAATTTTCTCCAAAGCCAATATAAAAATATCCGAGGCTATAGTAACTCGGCTGGTCAGAGTAACTTAAGTGGAGGGCTTGTTAAATCCCTTAAGGTTCCTGTACCCCCACTTGCAGAGCAGAAAAAAATCGCCAAAATCCTCACCACCTGGGATAAAGCCATCACAACCACAGAAAAGCTGATTAAGGCCAGCAAGCAGCAGAAAAAAGCCCTGATGCAACAGTTACTGACTGGGAAAAAGCGCTTTGCTGGGTTTCAGGGAGAGTGGCAAACCAAAAGTTTGTACGAATGCTTATCGGGATCATCCCGACGAAACAAGAATCTCTTGATGAATCATGGAGACTTGCGGTCTGTGACTAAGGCGCATGGCATGGTGCCAATGAAGGATCAAGTAAAGGGAGAGAGCGTAGAGCGTTGTAAAGTGGTTCGGAACAACTGGTTCGCATACAACCCCATGAGGCTAAATGTTGGCTCTATATGTAGATGGACAGAAAGTGAAGATTGTCTTGTAAGTCCTGATTACGTGGTATTTAGCTGCAATGAAGATTTACTTCTTACAGATTATTTTAATCATTTTCGTTCTTCCCATAGCTGGAATGACTTTATGGTCAGAGCTGGTAATGGCAGTGTCAGGGTAAGAATTTATCTCAAAGATTTGGCTCCCTTGAAAATCACACTTCCCCCTGTGGAGGAACAGTGGAAAATTGCTTCTGTCCTGACCGCTGCTAGCAAAGAAATTGAGTCTTTTGAAACCAAACTCACCCACCTAAAACAAGAAAAAAAAGCCCTGATGCAACAATTGCTCACAGGCAAACGCCGGGTCAAAGTGAAAGCACAGGAGGCCGCCTGATGAGCGAAAGCCAGCACGACAAGCTGCTTAACAGTATCCGTGAGCTGCTGACCCAAGGTCGCCAGCGGGTGGTAACGACGGTCAATGCCGCCATGGTGCAGACCTACTGGGAAATTGGTCGCCTGATTGTTGAAGATGAACAACAGGGAGAGCGGCGGGCGACTTATGGGAAAGAGGTGCTGAAAAAACTGTCCGACACTCTGAGCCGGGAGTTTGACAGAGGGTTTTCTGTCCGTAACTTGCGGAATATGCGGGCTTTTTTTCTGGCGTTTCCAATTCGGCAGACACTGTCTGCCGAATTGAGCTGGTCTCATTACAGCAAGCTGATTACGATAGAAAATGCCTCTGCCCGCCAGTGGTATATGAAGGAAGCCACCGAACAGAGTTGGAGCGTTCGCGCCCTTGAACGCCAGATGGGAACGCTCTACTACGAACGATTACTCGCCACACAGCAGGGCAAGCAGGACTTACGCCCCGTTCTTGATGAAGCCGATAAGGAGACAACCGCTCTTGCCGTCAGGCCAGAAGATTACCTGCGTGACCCGTATATTCTTGATTTTCTGAACCTGCCCGCAGGCCCGCTTCTGGAAAATGAGCTTGAAAGCGCCTTAATCAACAACCTGCAAAAGTTCTTGCTGGAACTGGGCAAAGGTTTTGCGTTTGTCGAGAGGCAGCAACGCATCAGCACGGACGATGGCGATTACTTTATCGATCTGGTGTTTTACAACTTCCATCTCAAGTGCTTCCTGCTGATCGACCTGAAAATGAACAAACTCACCCATCAGGATGTGGGGCAGATGGATATGTACGTGCGGATGTATGAAGAGAAAAAACGCCGACAGGATGATAACCCCACCATTGGCCTGATTCTCTGTTCCCAGGGCAATCACACCGTCGCCAAATATTCTGTGCTGAACGACAGCCAGCAACTGTTTGCTTCCAAGTACAAGCTGGAGCTGCCCAGTGAAGAAGAGCTGCGTTTGCAACTGGAGCAGCAGCGGCAGTTGTTGAGCCAGAAGACAAAGGAGGAAGGACGGTGAACCTGTTTTTCAAACAAGAAAAAAAAGCCCTTATGCAACAGTTGCTGACAGGCAAACGCAGGGTTAAGGTTGAACAAAACGGTACAGAGCAGGGAGAAGATTAATGGAGGTTAAAAAGCTGACATTACGCAATGTCGGACGTTTTTCCAAGCTGGAGATTCCGCTGGCTCCACTGGGGAGCCTGGACAGCAATGTGACCGTTTTTGTGGGTAATAATGGTACGGGTAAAACATCCATTTTGCGCTCTCTGGCTACTTCCCTGAGCTGGCTTGTTTCCCGCATTCAGAGTGATAAGAGTGCGGGCAGCCCTATACCTGAGCTGGTCATAAAGAATAGTAAGAATTCAGCATCAATGGATATTGATGTTTTCCATTTTACAAACCCTTTCGAACCTGATACTGAAGGCTATTCTGATGATGCAAATTATTTCTCATGGAATGTCGCCAAAGCTCGCAGAGGTCGCAAAGGTGAATTTAAAAGTGAATATTCCGGTGCCAAGGCGCTGGCTGATCACTATCGGACTCAATTATCAGAAGACGAGCAGATGAGTTTGCCACTGATCGCCTTTTATTCTGTGGAACGTGTTGTACTTGATATCCCATTAAAAATTAAAGACAAACACACGTTTTTGCAGCTTGACGGTTATGACAAATCCTTGAGTCAGGGTGTTGACTTCAGACGTTTTTTTGAATGGTTCCGGGAGCGTGAAGACAGCGAGAATGAGTCAGGCTTCTCAGATGATATTCTGGAACAGTTACGCCCCCTTTTGAAGGATGATGAGGAAACCTGGGCGCGTTTAGCCAAGTTAAATGCGTCATCAAAAGACCGACAACTGACCGCTGTGCGCTCGGCCATCTACAAATTTATGCCGGAGTTTTCTAACCTGCGGGTAAGACGTAAACCAAGACTGCACATGTCCATCGACAAAAATGGTGACACATTCAACGTAGCCCAGCTGTCTCAGGGTGAAAAGTCATTGATGGCACTGATTGGCGATATTGCCCGTCGACTGGCAGTGATGAACCCTGCACTGGAAAACCCGCTGAAAGGCGATGGTATTGTTCTGATTGATGAAGTAGATATGCATCTTCATCCACAGTGGCAACGCAGTCTGATTAACCAGCTGACAACAACATTCCCTAACTGCCAGTTTGTTCTGAGTACCCATTCGCCACTGGTGATCAGTGACAGTAAAAATGTACTGACCTATCTGATCGATGGTGATGAGTTAAAACAGATGAAGCCATTGTATGGCGAAGATGCAAACACAGTTCTGCTGGATATTATGGATACCGATATTCGGAACAGTGAGATCAACATTCAGCTGAATAATCTTCTGGATGCGATACATGATGCTGATTTCAAACTGGCTCATCAGCTACTGAAGAGCCTGGAAGAAGAGTTACCGGAAACCAATCTTGAGCTGACCAAAGCCCGGTTAATGCTGCGTAAAAAGGAGTTGCGTAAAAAGGAGTTGCGTAGTGCGAAAAATCAGTAAAACCGAAGGGTTTGAGCCTGATAGCCTGCGACAATGGAAAGCCAGAAACTCAGGAAAAACCTATAGCGACCTTACGGAGAAAGAGCGTCAGGATATTCGGGCTGCTTGTCTGGAAGAGCAGTTTTATCTGTGCGCTTATTGCTGTCAGTCGATATCTGGCAAGAGCCATGATTGCATGAACGAGCATATTGAAGCCCGCCAGATTACTCCTAACCGAAGCCTGGATTTCACCAATATTGTCGCCAGCTGTACTACCCCTAAACAGTGTGATGATTCCCATGGGTCACAGGCTCTGCCTCTTACCCCCTTTATGCCTGAGTGTGAAACAGAGTTTGAGTTTAAGCTGAGTGGGCGGGTTGCCGGTAAATCGGTTCGGGCAGTGGAAGCGATAAAGGTTCTGAACCTTGGTGACAGGGAGCAGAATAATCGCAGTCTGATAGAAAAAAGAAAGCAGCTGGTACAGTCATTGTTATTTATCAATGGTGTTGATCCGTCTGAAGGTCTGGACGATAACGACCTGATCGAGATGGTGGTCGAGGAATTGTCCGAACCAGAGAATGGCAAATTGGAAGCCTATGCCCCGGTTGCGGTGAATGTGCTGAGGCAGTGGGTGGAATAATGTCGGATGTGGTCTTAGCGAATTTCAGGGAAGAGCAAAGTGCAAAAATTCCAGCACTGGCTCTGCTCTCCAACCTGGGGTATCAATTTATCCCGCCCAGTGAATGCCTGGCACAACGGGGAAGTCTCTCTACTGTTATTCTGCCAAAAGTGTTGCGTAACCTGCTGGCAAAGAAAACCTTCTCCTTCATGGGTAAGGAACACCCACTGTCGCCAGCCGCCATCGACAAAATAGTTCATGAGTTGTCCAACCCTGCCATGAACGAAGGCTTAAGAGCAGCCAATGAGAAGCTCTATAACGCCCTGACCTACGGCATTGGTGTCACCGAGTTTGTCGAGGGTAAAAAAGCCAGCCCTACCATTCAGATTATTGACTGGGAGCACCCGGAGAAGAATGTCTACCACTTCACGGAGGAACTGGAGGTAGAGAACAGTCAAGGCACAGGTAAGCGAATCCCCGATATTGTCTGCTTTGTGAATGGCCTGCCTTGGGTAGTGATCGAGGCCAAACGCCCGGATTCTTCAACTGAAGGTAAGCCCACAGTTTCTGAAGGGATTTCCCAGAATATCCGTAACCAGAAGGTGGATGAAATTCCCCACCTGTTTGCTTACAGCCAGCTTCTCCTGTCTATAAATGGGAATGACGGGCTGTACGGTACTTGTGGTACACCTGAGAAGTTCTGGGCGAAATGGAAAGAAGAAGAGATTAACGAAACTGAATTTGCGGGGCTCAAGAACAAAGCGCTTACCCATACCCAACTGGACGCCATTTTTAATCACCGACCAGAGAAGGTGAGGAAAGAGTACCAGTCCCTGATTTCTGGAGGTGATCTGGTAGTAACAGATCAAGACCGTCTATTGACCTCCATACTGCGTCATGACCGACTGCTGGATATGACCCGCCTGTTCACCCTGTTCGATAAAAAAGCAGGCAAGATTGTTGCCCGTTACCAGCAAGTATTCGGAATCAAAGCGCTAGTTGAGCGAATTACTTCCTTTGATGACTCTCCAGAAAGAAAGGGCGCTCGTAATGGTGGTGTGATCTGGCATACCACGGGGTCCGGCAAGTCCTTTACCATGGTGTTCCTGTCCAAAGCCCTGATCTGGCTGAAAGAACTCTCCAAGTGTCGGGTAGTAGTGGTAACAGATCGAGTTGATCTGGAAGATCAGCTTTCCCGTACTTTTGCCTCTGGTGGTGCGCTGTCCAGCAAGGACAAAAAAGATGCCATGGCAACCACTGGCAAACGCCTTGCCGAGCAGATTGGAAAGGGCAATGAGCGGATCATCTTCTCCATCATCAACAAGTTTGGTACGGCAGTAAATCTGCCAGAATGCTACAACGATAGCCCGGATATGATTGTACTGGTCGATGAGGGGCATCGTAGCCAGAATGGTGAAAACAATATCCGCATGCGCCAAGCCCTGCCAAAGGCAGCATTTATCGCCTTTACAGGTACGCCACTGCTGCAAGACGATAAGACAGAAAACAAGTTCGGCAAAATCATTCACTCCTACACCATGCAGCAGGCAGTGGAAGATAAAACAGTGACGCCGCTACTGTATGAAGAGCGTATTCCAGAACTGAGCACTAATGATCAAGCCATTGATGCCTGGTTTGAACGGATTACTGAAAAGCTCTCTGAAAAACAGCGTACTGACCTGAAGAAAAAACTTGCCCAGAAAGGGCAGATTTACCAGACCGAAGGGCGCCTGGAGCTGATTGCCCATGATATTTCGGATCACTTCCAGAACTTCAAGCAGCAAGGGTTGAAGGGGCAACTGGCCTGTGACTCCAAGGCATCCGCCATTCAGTATAAAAGACTGCTGGACGAAATCGGCAAAGTGACTTCTGTGGTTGCCATGTCATCACCCGATACCCGTGAAGGGCATGACAGTGTGGACAAGGAGAGCACTGATCTGGTTCAGAACTGGTGGAAGAAGAACGTAGGCACTCAGGATGAGAAGGTATACACCAAAGAGATCATTGCAGAGTACAGCAAGGACGATGGCCCTGATCTGATGATTGTGGTGGATAAACTGCTGACCGGTTTTGATGAGCCAAAGAACACCGTTCTCTATATCGACAAACCCCTGAAGCAGCACAACCTGATCCAAGCCATTGCAAGGGTCAACCGACTGCACAGCAAGAAGCAGTTTGGCTACCTGATTGACTACCGTGGCATTCTAAAAGAACTGGATAGCACCATTGAGAAGTATCAGGACTTGGCTGAGCGCACCCAAGGCGGCTTTGATATTGAAGACTTGCAGGGCCTCTATAGCCGTATGGATACGGAATACAAAAAGCTGCCCAGCCTCTATACAGACCTGTGGGCTATTTTTGATGATGTGAAAAACAAGCAGGATGGGCAGGCGCTGCGACAGGTTCTTGCTCCAAAAATTGATACCGTTGATGGTCAGCTCACCGACACCAATCTGAAAAAGCGGGATGAGTTTTATTCTGCTCTGACAGCATTTACGAACTGCCTGAAGGTAGCCTTGCAATCTGCCACTTACTTTGAAGACAAAAGCTTCGATGCTCTCTTCCCCGGAACCTATATCAGCACTCGTCAGCATTATAAGGACACTCTGAAAATGATGTCCCAGCTTCGCAAGCAGGTGCGGGAGGATGCGGAAGAGACCGTTGACTACGACCAGTACACTGATGATATCCGAGCTTTGCTGGATAAACATATTGGTGGTGTTGAGGTTAAGGAAGCTGAAGGCGTATATCTGGTTGGCAACTTGGGTAAGAGTGCCAAGCCAGAAGAGATGACCGATGATGAAGCCCGTAATAAGAAAGACCAGATTACAGGCCGCATTACTAAAATGATTGAACAAGATCTGGCAGATGACCCTTATGCTCAGGAGTATTTCTCAAAGCTGTTGAAAAAGGCCATAGAACAAACCAAGGAGATGTTTGATGCGCCCGTAAAACAGTACATGCTGTTTGCTGATTTTGAGCAGCAGGTTAAGGAGCGCAAGGTCGAGGGCATGCCTACAGATCACTTTGAAACCCTTAATGTCAGCATCAGACAACATGTACAGGCTTATTATGGTCTGTTCCTGAAGCATCTGGGTGAACAGCTGCCACCGGAAGGGCAAAATATTCCAACGGAAGAGCAGTGCTTTGATTATGCCGTTAAGATTGATGAAGTAGTGAGGAAGTCAGTTGCTGAGTTCTCCATCAATCCCCAAGAGATCGAAAACCAGATTACCATTGGCTTGCTGCCTCTGCTGTTCGGTGACTTGGGGGTTGAGAAGGCTCAGGCTCTGATCACCGATGTTGTGCAAATTACCCGTCTGGGGCTCTCTATGAGCTCAGGGCTGTCAGGGCTGAACCAGTAATGTCTTCTGTGAGTTCAGGCGAACACACTAAAGAAGAATACAGCTTCGTCTATGGTGACGAGGCTGTGCCTTACCAAGTGATTCGAAAGCGCCATCCTGAAGGCGACCTTTCAAACAAACCCAGAAAAATTACTATTCGAGTCCACCCGGACTGTGAAGTAGTGGTAACAACACCAGAGGATGCAGATAACGCTGATATTCACGAAGCCGTGATGAAACGGGCAAAGTGGATCTGGGATGCCATGATCGAATTTCGCAGCCATCAGAAATATGTGCAGACCAAGAACTACGTAAGTGGCGAGATGCAGTTCTATCTCGGCAGACGGTATGTTTTGAAAATTGTGAAAGATGAGAAAGCGGCAGCCTCTGTTAAAATGAGCCGAGGCAAGTTGATGGTCACTCTGCCTGAGTTCAAAAGTAACAAAACATCCCTGGTCAAAGGCTTGGTTAACGACTGGTACAAGTTCAGAGCCGAACGGATTTTCAATGAACGACTGAACCACATACTGCCTCAGGCTACCTGGGTCAAAGGCATTCCCAGCTACCGCGTTTTACCTATGCAAAAACAATGGGGCAGCTGTTCTGCCAGAGGAACTCTGATGCTAAACCCTCATCTGGTGAAAGCCCCCAAAGAATGCATTGACTATGTGATTCTTCATGAACTTTGCCATATTGCCGAGCATAACCATGGTGAAAGGTTTTGGCGTCTGCTGGCACAGGTGATGCCTAACTGGAAAGAGATTAAGAGCCAACTGGACGGTATGGCCGAGTTGTATTTGAACGAATAGTGACATACCCATCAATGGGTGAGCCAGCCTGGCAATCATTACACCCATTGATGGAAAAATCCGCTCATCAATCTGAATCAGCAATCACCAGCTCTTTGAGCTCTTCAGCTTTCAGGAAGAAAACATGGGGATACTCAACCTTCTTGATCCACTTGAAGGGCATTTGTCTTTCTCCATAGAAAGCCCCTGTCAACTGACCATATACGGCACCCGCTGTATCCGCATCTTCACCCAGATTAACAGCCAACAAGGCACCTTCCTCAAAGCTGCTACTGTGGTAAAAAGCCCAAAGCACGGCTTCCAGCGTGTGCATCACATAACCACTGGCTCTCAGTTCTCGAGCACTTTTATTCTTATAATCAGCCTGTTTCACGAGGTCAGTAATCGACTGACACAGAGGGTTCTGATCCCAATAACCTGCTTTCGGGCTGTAGATTCCATCCAGTAATTCAGATTTCGAAACACCATGCAAAGCACCCCAGATCAAACCACTGAAGTAACGACAGGCATCCACGGCTTCTTCAGCACCATGGGTGGTTTTGGAACTGAGAGCGGCAAATTTCACAGCATCATCAAAGCTGTTGTAATAACGGATGGGGACTGGAGCTAACCGCATCAATGAGCCATTACCCGCCGACATGGGATGGGTATCTCCAGCCTCAGGGTTGCCTGTTCGCTGGTATCGGATCAAAGCGTCTTTAACGGTATTGCCAATATCAAAACACTTGCCATTGACACTGAAAACACCGTCTTGCCACCAGCGGGTATAAAGATACATCTGATCATCCAGATCAAAAGCCCCTTTTCGAACCATACTGTGGGCCAGGCAATACATCATACTGGTGTCATCCGTCCATTCTCCGGCTTTCAGATTGAATGGCCCACCACCGACAATGTCATTAATCGGTTCAAAAGTGCCAGGCGCTCTGAATTCCAGAGTTGTCCCCAGTGCATCCCCGAGAGCACAACCCAACAGCGCGCCCCTGAAGCGATTGATATCATCATCAGAATCGATATCAATGCGGTCATAGTACTCTTTGCATTCTTCATCCGTCGGGAAAGGAACAGCCTGACGATAAACAAAGTATTTCATCAGCCACTGGGTTTTCTCTGGCTCTCTCGAGCCCGAAATTTTATTGCTGAGAAAAGGAAAGCTCAAGCCTTCCTGAGCTCTTTTGTCTCTCTCTATCATCTCCAGAATATCAGGAGGTATTGGCTTACCATCATCATCCAGCACGACGCTCATCTATATACCTCTATATTGCAACGCTCATCTCGCCAGTGTTGGATATACTCTTGATACCAATCGACTATCGAGTCATTGGTGTGAGTTTTGAGATAAGCTTCATAGGCCCTGCCTCGTTGCTTCACTTTAATAACAACATCATGAATTTCTTTCATCCACTTTCCAGGCTCTGATATCGTTGTTCAATTGCAACTGCTTCAGTTTTTTCACTCGCAATGATCTGACCAGGCTTCATCTTGATTCGATCATAGAGAGCTTCTATTTGGTGGCGATTACCAGACTGATCACGATAGACAACAAATACGTTCAACTGCCCACGAAACAGTGCATCTCTGATCAGGAAGCTGTCGGGAGAATGGTGATAGGTTTTAAAAAGAGGGTGTTTTTTAAGCTGATCAGCAAGGGAAAAGTTATCTCTTAGCTCGAAAAGAAAATCCCAAGCCTCAGAAACAGTACGGAAATTCAGGCGTTCATATCCAACACAGAATCGTTCATCCGTCAGAATGAAATGATCCCCCTGCCTGTTTCTTAAAGGTAAATTTATGCTGCTCCTTGCAAACACACCCTACTCCCTGACGAATCTCACTTGCTCCTGCAGAACTCATGAAACATGAATTTTTTGGAACTCCTAAAGGTCATGATTTCATACGACAGATAGCATGGTATAGCTTTTCGGAAGTGGTACATCCCCTTTTTAGACCAGTGTATTGATGATTACTTCACCCCTGTTCCCAAATCCCTGATCGCATAACCCATAGGATAACTGGGCCTTTTTCGGGTAGTCAGAAGACTGGGCTTTCGGCGTTTAGGCAGCCCTTTCATCACCAACTTTCTGGCCTTTAATAGTGACAACAACAGCACACTACAGAGCTTGGGAGGCTTCTTGAAACCAACAGCCTCTTGCAGACGACCATCCATCAGTACATTCACAAAGGGTGATCCCAGCCAGAAAAGCCCTCGTGGCAGGTAAAAGCCCAGAAACAACTCCTTGGTCTTGCTGGCAATAAGGTGATTGGATTCGGCATAAACAAAATGCTTCGCTTCATAGGCCAGATTAAACTGTTCAAAAGCGTCCATGGACTCTGGCAGGTTTTGAATCTTCATTCTCTGACCCATAGCCAGATAAAAATTGAACCAGGCTTGTTTCTCATGGTTGGTCAGCACTCTCCAACCAAAACGCTCCAGCCAGCGAATGGGTTCAAAGACAAAAGTGGAGAGAACATAGAGGAAATCGTCATTCTTTATTGAGTAACGCCCATGCATCGTGTTGATTCTGGCAATGGCCTCTCGCCCTCTCTGACTGTCCATGCCATGCTCAAGAGGTTCTGCCAGTAATAGCTCTGTGTCGTCATATCGTTTGCGGGGATTGTTACTGAACTCTCCCGTTGCGGCCAGCAATCTGGAAATGGAGGGCACGGCATAGGTTCGGAACAGGGCAAACTCCAGAGATCTTTCTGCATCCCAGGGGAACACCGTTAACTGCAACGTTCTGACGATCTCTTCAAAGTCGGTAGCAGGACTCAACGTTTTTATATAAGCACTAGGAGCCTGACCGAGAATAGGTTTATCTGTTATGATAAGCCTTAAATCAACCCTAATAATGCCAGATGTCACCACCACCAAAATTCAAGGATAGCCCTGTTGAGTTTGATCAGCACCTGCTG
>NZ_JBPCXO010000356.1:0-24328 GCF_051008435.1 Endozoicomonas sp.
TGGAAGGCTTGCTTAAAAACCTTTTGAACCGTTGTGTTCATAGAGTGCTCGTTAATGGGTTCGAACTCTCAAAGATAGAACATAATGCCTGCCTTTACTTCCCCCAGCGTAGCTGGGCGCGTCCAACAGCTATTAAAACTCAAGCGAGTGATATTGGATATTACACTCACACGCGGCATATCCCCCCAAATCAGGGGTAATTAACTCACTTGAGATATATCCCAACTTTTCAGTGTGCCGAAAAGTCATTAATTATCAATAGGCTATAAACTATTTTGCCTGCTGCCCTGAATAGGCCGCGTGTGAGTTATTTGCATTTTTGGCATCTTTTTCAATTATACTGTATAAAATAACAGTTGTTGAGTTTGTCATGCCTAGCCCTTTTATGACTGAAGTACGCAACATCCTGGGAGTGAAGCGCTATAGCTATAACACTGAACAGTCGTATTGTTATTGGATCAAGTACTTCATTCGCTATCATCACATGAAGCACCCACAGAATTTAGGGCCTGATCATGTCACGTAGTTTTGAGTTATGTTGAGGGAAGATCAAATCGTGTGCATTCATTACGTGGCCTTAACCTTATTCTGAATATATAAGGCCATAGACGTGTTAATAAGAAAACAAAAAATAGCTACAGGCTACTGATTATAAGGGCTCTCATGATCTTGCTCTGATCGGAGTGGCATGAGAGTGAAAAATCTTGTCGGTTGAGTAGGCAGACACGCTACCGCCCAAGGAGTATGAACTGTCGTAACAGTTGCAGAGCCTTTGTCCCTGGGCTCAATAGCTTCCTGCTTGTTGTTGCTTTATTTTATATGAGCGACATTGTGCCAGTATTTTTCAGGGAAGGGTAGTGGGAACTACTTATGTGTTGCGAGGTTGTAGTGAGCATTTATGAACAGTAGAGAGCCTGAATATTTCAGACCCCAAGCGCTAAAGTGAGTGTCTGTCTGCCGGTTCTTTCTTATTGGTTAAGTGCAGGTGGGTTCTACCAATAATGTTCTTGCTTGATAAGAAATCTTCAACATCTTTCAGGGCTGATTTTGCATACCCTTTATCTTCGATAAGCCTTATAGATTTCGAAGTCGTGTATAAAGGCATAATCTTCATAGATCTTGATGAGAATGTGCCCAATAGTTACCTGGTCGGTTGTCTCTTTGATTTCAAAACAATGATTGTTTTCTGAATCAACGCCTTCCGGGAACATGTTCTTATAGGCTTTTTCAGCTCGTTTGAGAGCATCGGACTCATCCCATTGCCCTGATTTTATATGAAGCTCAGCAAAGAAAGGGATAGCTGTTTCAAGATGAGGAGAGCAGGGCTTGAGATTATCAGGCCCTGCTGGGGTTGTTAACGGCTTGCGGTCTGTTTTTTCTCCAGTTGAATCAAATCAACCAGTACCATACTGGCTTCCTTCACAAAGGCGTCCGCCTCTTTCTTTTTCTTCTTGGCTTCGGCTGAGGCTTCTTCCTGCTCGGCTTCTTCCAGCTCATCCAGGTTATTTAACAGGGGCTCACCTTTGGCTTTTCTAAGCCGGTTTTCAATGGCCAGCCTCTGGCTGCGCATGGTCTGGATCTCATGCTTGCGCTTTTCTTCATTCAGGGAAACTTTTTCCTGATTTTCGTAGCGGGCCAGGTAGTCCTTCATTTCATTCAGATAAACGAAATCCGGGTCATCATCGGTCCGTTTTCGATGCTGTTCATCCAGAAGTTTCAGGTAAGGTTTCATATCTGAATACTTTCTGTAAGGGATCGGCTTGATAGTATCCCAGGGCAGGGCATCCGGCAGTTTATTCTCGCCAATGTCGCGGCCATCGTACAGAGATGGGAACGCAATATCAGGCAGCACGCCCTGATTCTGGGTGCTCTGGCCAGATATCCGATAGAACTTCGCCAGGGTCAGTTTCAGCTGACCATGGTTAAGCGGTTGAATGCTTTGAACCGTGCCTTTTCCGTAGGTCTGGCCACCAATCACCAATGCCCGGCCGTAGTCCTGCATAGCGCCAGCAAAGATTTCTGAAGCAGAGGCGCTGAGTCGGTCAACGACGACGGCCATGGGGCCACCGTAAACCTGTGTGGGGTCTGGGTCTTGCTGGCGCTCGGTGCGGCCTCGACTGTCACGAACCAGAACGGTTGGGCCCTGGTCAATAAACAATCCGGTCAACTCATTGGCTTCCTGTAAAGATCCGCCACCGTTGCCTCGCAGGTCGATCACCAGGCCGTCCAGGTTTTCTTTCTTGAGTTTTTCAAGCAGTTTTCGGACGTCGCGAGTGGTGCTCTTATAGTTGGGATCACCCGACTGAGCAGCCTTGAAGTCAATGTAAAAAGTGGGGATTTCTATCACGCCTACGCGTTTACTCTTGCCATCCTGCTTGAATTCCAGAATGCGGCTGCTGGCGTCCTGTTCTTCCAGCTTGACCTTGTCACGGACAATTTCATAAATACGGGTACTGCTGCTTTTGCTGGAACCGGGAATAATTTCCAGTCTTACCAGTGTTTTCTTTTTACCACGGATCAGTTTAACCACGTCATCCAGGCGCATACCCACAACGTCTTCCAGTGCTCCCTTGCGGCCCTGTCCGACACTGATGATCTTGTCACCGGGCTTAAGCTGACCGGCGGTTTCTGCCGGGCCACCTGCAACCACACTCACTACTTTGGTGTACTCGTCTTCCGAAGACAAAACAGCACCAATACCTTCCAGCGAAAGGCTCATATTGATGTCAAAGTTCTCGGCGGTCTGGGGCGAGAAGTACTGGGTGTGAGGGTCGAATATGCCGGTGAAGGAATTAATGTAAGTCTGGAAAGCATCTTCACTTTTGCTCTGATGCAAACGGCGCAGCAGGTTTGTGTTGCGTCGACTAAGCTGGTCAGCAATTTCTTCATCGGTTTTGTTGTTCAGCTTCAGAGTCAGCACGCTGTCCTTGAACTGTTTCCGCCAAAGTTCTCGCTGGGTCTTTTTATTGGCCAGCCAGGGCTGTTCTTTTCGATCCACAATCAGATCTTCGTTCTTTTTCAGATCCAGCTTGTTCACGCCCTGCTTGATTAATGCCAGCATGTAGCGGGCTCGCTCTTCAGCTCTGATCCGGTAACGATTGAATATTTCAAAAGCTGGCTTCAGGTCGCCACTTTTAAGGGAGCCGTCGAGCTTTTTCTTATAAGGAGCAAACTGATCAATATCGCTTTGCAGGAAGAAGCTTCGGTTAGGGTCCAGACGGTCAAGGTAGCGTTGGAATACCTTTTCACCACTTTCCTGGTCCAGAGCAATCTTGCGGTAATGATTGCGTGACAATAGCTGAACTACGTTCACACTGGCAATGGCTTGTTGCAGGCTGGGTTTGAGCTCTTCGACCGGGCGATCAAGATTCTGATCAGCGGCAAAAACCGAACTGGCGGTTATACAGAGCGCGGTGAACAGGGCAAAAAAAACCGATGGTGTTTTCCTGGCGTTTCGCAGGGTCGGTATCATGGATTGTGAAGCTCCGTGTCGTTTTTCGATATCGGGTGTGCCGCCTCGGCTCATGCAGGAATACGTCCTGTTACGGAGTGTTTAAGACGACGTTCATCGACTATAGGTCACTCCATCCCACTGTTCCTGAAACACTTGTACCAAACTGTCCAGAAGGTGTCATCAGACTCTTTCTGTCCCGGAAATCATCCAATGCCTGTCAAAGCCCTGATTCCGGGTGATACTGCGTTTGGCGCATGTGGCACTGCTGGCTACCAGACAGTCTGTCCATGAACCCGTCCCAAAGCTGTGGTTGACTTCTATTTTTAAGTTACCAGTGCTTTGGGGGCTTTCTCAATCAGTTTTCTTCACTGATTGTGATTATTCTCTGGGACATAATACAGTCTATACCTGAATGCAGCCAGTTAGGGACCTGTGCCATGGAGGCTATTGGGCAGGAAAGACCCGGTCAGACAGGGTCTGAAATCAGAGGTATTTCCATGATACCTGTATCGGCTTGATTACAGAGGTTTGAGGCAAAGATGCAAGACAACAAAGGCTTTCAGGGACTTGTTGCTATTGACAAGGTGCTGCAATGGCAGACTTTTCCGGATGAGACCCTGGGTAAAGATCAGGTAAAAGTTCGTGTGGTGGCAGCGGGCCTCAATCGAGCGGACCTTTCACAGCAGGCCGGAACCTACAATCCTCCGGAGGGTGTAACGCCTGTATTAGGCTTGGAATGCGCCGGAATTATTGAGTCGGTGGGCGAAAATGTCAGCCAGTGGCTGACTGGTCAGCCAGTGTGTGCTCTGTTACCCGGAGGAGGGCTGGCGACAGAGGTCGTTTGTGACCAGCGTCTGCTATTACCGGTGCCAGAGTCACTGAGCTTGTTGCAGGCCGGGGGCATTGTCGAAGTGTACACTACGGCCTGGCTCAATCTGTTTCACCGGGGCCAGGTCAAAGCCGGAGACAAGGTTCTGCTGATGGCCGGGGCCAGCGGGGTAGGTACGGCCGTTATTCAGTTATGTGCTCATTTTGGTATTGATGTCACAGTGGTGGTCGGCAGTGATGAAAAGCTGGCCTTTTGCCGGGAGCTGGGAGCAAACAATGGCATTAATCGACACCAGCAGGATGAAAGCGCGCTTAAGGCATTGGGCCCTTTTGATATGGTGCTGGATTGTTGTGCCGGAGAGTGGCTGGAAAAGTATATGCCGTTAATGCAGGTCGGCGGAAGAATCGTCACCATTGGTTTAATGGCAGGGCGAAAGGGGCAGCTGGATATGGGGCTTCTATTAATGAAACGTATTCAGGTCATGGGATCAACACTGCGTTTTTTGCCAATAACCGAAAAAGAGAGGTTGTTATCCGAATTAAGAGAAAAGGTCTGGCCTTTATTTAGGCTGGGTAAATTAAAACCCATTGTTGATACGGTTTTACCCGTTGAGCACTATCAAAAAGCGTATGACTTAATGGCGTCTAATAAAACAACAGGCAAGGTTATTCTTTCCTTGCCTGTTTAATTAACTTTAAGCGGTAGTAAAAAAGTCATAGGACCCTCTGATCATTCTGCTGTGGGCATTTAATGTGCATCGCAGAATGGATCAGTTATACCCAAGCTCAAAGCTCTCGCAGCCTTCAGGCTTGGGGGCGGGTAGCTGACTGTTGTTTTTCATCAGTGGCTTCAGGCCTTTGGGATAGGCTGTAGCATGATAGGCGCGACCCTGTGGGCGAATAGCAGTCTTCCTGCTTTTAAATGGCGCAAAGTAATGGTGTTTCATAGTCTTTCCTGACCGGGCTGGCTTTTGCATGAATACAACTTAAGAGTAACAGCAACTCTGCCATTGGGTTAGTCTGAAATTGTACTTAAGTGAGAGTTTCAATTGCAGTTTGCAACGCAATGTTAATAAAACGTTGCAAACTGTTGGGAAAGTTGAGGTCTGGTTAATTAAATGGCGTTTTTAATACGGCCAGTCTTTTAATTCATAAAATCTTTTAAGAATTTGACTCAATTCACAGGCATCTTTAACACCACAGGTTTCCCGGATGGAATGCATGCCGAAGGTGGGTAAGCCAATATCCAGCGTTTTGATTCCCAGTTCACCGGCGGTAATGGGGCCAATGGTGCTGCCACAGCCCATATCCGTTCTGACAGTGAAGTGCTGGCATTCAACTTTTTCCTGCTGACATAACCAACGAAACAGTGACCCTGTCTCATCGTTGGTGGCGTATCGCTGGTTGGCATTGACCTTTATAACGGTACCATGGTTCAAAATCGGACCATGATTGCCGTCATGCTTGTCCGCATAATTGGGATGAATACCATGAGCGTTGTCGGTTGAAATCATGACCGTCTGGGTCATGGCTCGACGGAAATGATCCGGCGTTTCGCAGATTCTTTCCAGAATCGATTGCAGCATTGGCCCCTGGGCACCTATGGCAGACTGGCTGCCTACTTCTTCGTGATCGTTACAAACCAATACTGTTGATGCTGTTGACTGGTCGGCAGACTGAATAAGAGACTCCAGTCCAACAAAACAGCTGAGCAGGTTATCAAGCCGGGCGCTGGTAATGAACTCATCGTTCAGACCAATAATGGCGGCACCCTGGGTGTCATAGAAGCTCAGGTCAAACTCCAGAACCTCTTCTACCTCTTTATGGCCCTCTTCAACGAGACGATCTTTCAAAAGCGATCGGACATCGGCTTTTTCATCCTTGCCCAGCTGGGAAAGAATGGGGGGAATATGATTTTGAGGGTTTACCGTCCGGTTTTTGTTGGCTTCACGATCCAGATGAATCGCCAGGCTGGGTATGACGGCAATGGCTTTTTGATAATCGATCAGGCCCCAAGCCAGTTGGCCCGAGGTTGTGAGATAATGCACCCGCCCGGCCAGAGATAGATCCCGGTCAAACCAGGGATTGAGAAGAGCCCCGCCATAGACTTCAACACCCAGTTGCAGATACTGGTGCCGGATCAGTTCAGGCTTGGGTTTCAGCTTCAGGCAGGGGGAGTCGGTGTGGGCTCCGGTCATTCGAAAGCCCTTATCCAGCTGACCTCGGGTAAAGGCAACGATGGAGGAGTCGTTTCGGGTGACGTAATAACGGCCACCTTCGTCTAAGGACCAGGTTTGCGCTTCGTCCAGCTTTTGAAAGCCATGCTCTTCAAGCCGGCTGACCATGTTTTTCACGGCATGGAAGGGCGTCGGGGAAGCATCCAGAAACTGGGTAAGTGTCTGGTTAAATGTGTTTTGTTTTTTTGACGTCATTAGGAGTGGCAATCTTGCAACGAATGAAAATATTATTGTTGTCCGCCTATGATGCCATGAGTCACGCTTATTGGCGAAAAGGTTTAGTGACCGCTTTCCCTGAATACGACTGGACGGTGCTGACTTTGCCTCCTCGCTATTTTAACTGGCGACTCAGGGGCAACAGTTTGAGCTGGGCTCTGGGTGAGCGTGAGGTGCTTGAGGCAGGCTATGATCTTCTGGTTTGCACGTCCATGACCGATCTGTCGGCATTAAAAGGCATGGTACAGGCCTTGTCGTCTATTCCCACGATCTGTTACTTCCATGAGAATCAGTTTGCCTACCCTCAGGCGGATACTCAGCATAAAAGTGTCGAGCCGAAAATATTAAACCTCTACACGGCTCTGGCCGCTGATCATGTACTGTTTAACACCGCTTATAATCGGGAGACATTTCTTGGAGGCGCGAGCCAGTTGCTTAAAAAACTGCCGGACCATGTTCCTTCCGGTGTTGTTGAGCAGCTAAGAAAGTGCTCTTCGGTCTTGCCTGTACCGCTTCCAGACTCTGTCTTTGAGCAGCATTCTGTTCCTGACACGCTTCAGCCTCTTCAAATTCTCTGGAATCATCGCTGGGAATACGACAAAGCTCCGGAGCGGTTTTTTATGGCGCTGGATCATCTGAAAGAGCAAGGGGTTGCTTTCCAGGTTCATGTGGTCGGACAGAGTTTCAGAAAAGTGCCGGACGTGTTTGCCCGAGCCAAAGAACAGCTGTCTGATGAACTGGGTTGTTGGGGGTATGTAGAGCGCGTTGAGGACTATCGAAAGCTTTTGCAGTCTGCAGACGTGGTGGTCTCCACGGCGATTCATGACTTTCAGGGAATCGCCGTACTGGAAGCTGTTGCTGCGGGTTGCTATCCATTAGTCCCTGACCGGCTAGCCTACCCGGAACTTTTCCCGCTGAAGCATCGTTATCGCTCTTATGAGCAGGATCCGGAGCAGGAAGCCAGAGTTCTGGCCCGGGCGTTATCAGAACTGGCGACAACCAAAGCGTCTGGTAAGGCTTTGAAAGCGCCTGATGTACAGGGTCTGAGCTGGCATGCTCTCAAACCCTGTTATCAGGAGTGGCTGGAACAGGTGTAAGCGGGCTCTTAGTGAGCTTCTTTCAGTTGTTGTTCCAGTTGCTGGCTGACATGTTCGGGAGAAGTCGTTTTTCTTGCCAGCAGGGCGTACATGGCCGGTACCACAAATATTGTCAGCAGGCTGGAGATGAATACGCCACAGAATACCACTACACCAATGGTGAAGCGTGATTCTGCTCCAGCCCCGGTCGACAGTAGCAGAGGAATGGCACCGGCTACGGTTGTCAAAGCGGTCATCAGAATCGGGCGTAACCGCAAGCGGGCAGCCTCGATAACAGCCTTTTCAAAAGCCAGTCCCTGGTCACGTAACTGGTTGGCAAACTCAACGATCAAAATACCGTTTTTGGTGGCCAGACCAATCAACATGATTAAGGCCAGCTGGCTGTATATGTTCAGAGTTTCTCCTGCCAGCAACAATCCGGCCAGTGCGCCTGCCAGTCCTAATGGCACCGTCAGCATGACCACCAGTGGGTGCACAAAGCTTTCGAACTGTGCTGCCAGCACCAGGTAAACAATCAGCATGGCCAGACCAAAGATCATCAGGATGGAACTTTGATTGGATCGATAGTCGAGTGACTCTCCTTTGTAGTCGACGGTGGCTTCCTGGGGCAGGTTATCAACCACTAACTGATCAAGGTAATCCAGAGCTTCGCCAATGGAGTAACCTTCCTGAAGACTGGCGGACAGGGTAATAGCCCGATTTCTGTTGTAATGACGCAATTGAGCAGCCTTACCGACTTCTTCAACGGTCACCAGGTTGTCCAGCCTGATCAGCGCACCGGTGGTGTGAGACCGAACATACATGGAGGCCAGGTCTTCCACAGCATGGAAAGCCTTGTCGGGGGCTTTCAGATAAACATCATACTCTTCACCTCTTTCCATAAAGGTGGTTGCGGTGACGCCACCGAGCATGATCTCCAGCGTGGAACCAATCTCTTCAGCGGAGACTCCCAGTTGCTGGGCGCGTTCCTTATTGATACTGATTTCCAGTTGAGGCTGGTTCTGATTAAAGTCCAGATCCAGGTCAGTTAATCCAGGGTTTTCCCTGGCTTTTTCCATCAATAAATCCGACCACTCAACCAGATCATCAAACGAGGCGCCACCCACTACGAACTGAATCGGTGCCTGGGAGCGGCCACCAATGGATGAGCGCATGACCGGAAAGGCGGATACATTGGGGATGTCAGAGGTGAGTTGTCGTATTTTTCCGGCTAGCTGAAACACGGTCATATCGCGATCGGCCCAGTCATCCATGCCGATAATCAGCATTCCTGTGTTATTACCGCGTCCTCCCCAGCCTGGTGTTTGCATAAACATAAACTGCAGAGGGCCATTCTTTAACTCAGGCAGCAGGCGGGATTCGATATCCAGCATACTGGATTCCATGCTTTGATAGCTGGCCCCTTCGGGCCCTTTGACCATGACAAATACCACGCCACGGTCTTCCGGTGGGGTGAATGTTTGAGGGAGTAATGGGTAAAGCAATACAGAAAGAGCCACCGATGCTGAGAGAATACCGGCTCCCAGCCATTTGTGACGCAGGAAAACTTTCAGGCTGCGCTCATAAGCCTGTTCCATTCGGCCAAGGCCGCGCTCGGTCAGTTGGTTCAATCTGGAGGGTTTGACATTGAGCTTCAGAATTCTGGAACCGAGCATGGGCGACAATGTCAGAGCGATAACACTGGAGAAAACGACGGCTCCGGCCAGAGTCAGGGCGTATTCAGAAAACAGTCTGCCAATGGTGCCAGACATGAAGACGATAGGGACAAAGGTCATGACCAGCACCACGGTGGTGGCAATGACTGCGAATCCCACTTCCCGGGCACCTTTCCAGGCTGCTGCCAGTGGCGGTGACCCTTGCTCCAGATGACGGTGTATGTTTTCCAGCACCACAATGGCGTCATCAACCACCAGACCAATGGCCAGAATCAGGGCTAACAGTGTGAGCAGGTTAATGGAGTAGCCCAGTGCATAAATCACAATAAAGGCACTGATCAGGGAGACCGGAACCGTGATAGCCGGAATCAGCGTGGCTCGAACGTTTCCCAGGAATATATAAAGGACAAGAACGACCAGGCCCACCGTGATGAACAGGGTCTGATAAACCTCGTTAATAGCACTTTCAATAAAGACAGAGGCGTCATAAGTGGTGCTTAGTTCAGTACCTTCCGGCAGGAAAGGGCGAAAGGCTTCAAGTTCTGCTTTGACATTTTTTACCACGTTCAGTGGGTTAGCACTCGAAAGAGGCACAATGCCCAGGGTAACAACGTTCTGACCGTTGGCCTTGGCAAGACTTTCAGTGTCTTTGGCGTCGGTTCTGATACTGGCGACATCGGACAGGTATACGGTAGAGCTACCCTCCTGTCGGACGACCAAACGTCGAAAGTCATCAACGGTGTTGTAATCCCGGATCACACGAACCTGCAAACTGCGCTGGTCACTGTTGAGCTCACCCGCAGGGAGTTCCACATTGTCCCGTTCAAGAGCCAGCTGGATATCCGATGCCGTAATCTGTCGGGCAGCCATGGCAACAGGGTCGAGCTCTACCCGCATGACATATTCGCGGATACCAAAGATTTCGGCAGAACTGACGCCGTCGACAAGATCCAGGCGATCCTGCACAGTCCGCTGGGCATAGTCTGTCAGTTCAATGGGAGACATTTTGTCACTCTTCAGAGTGATCATCAGAATAGTTTCACCACTACCGTCGTCTTTCCAGACCACTGGCGACTCAGCTTCGTCCGGCATTCTCCAGGTAATCCGGGACAAGGCTTCCCGAACATCATTGGCGGCACTGTCCATATCCCTGTCAGAGGTGAATTCAATATTAATTCTGGAGTTGCCATGAGAGCTGCTGCTTTCGATGGCTTTTATCCCTTCGATACCACCCAGCTGATCTTCAATGACATTGGTAATCTTGGATTCAACGACTTCGGCTGAAGCACCGTCGTACGTTGTGGTGACACTGATTTTTGGTGAGGTGGTGTCAGGCAACTCCCGGATGGGGAGCATCAGGAATGTGACGATACCAAATGTCACCAGTAACAGGCTGACCACGGTTGCAAAAACAGGCCTTTTAACCGACAGGTCGGAAAGCATCATGAGCGGGACTCCGATGCGGTCTCTTTATCGGTGTTGGCAACACGCTTTTCTTCAGACTTTTCTTCATAAAATGACACGGGGCGGCCATTGGAAACTTTAATGATGCCTTCATCAACAATTTGTTCACCCACTTCCAGGCCGGAAAGAATGGCAATTTGATTCCCCAGTGTCTTACCTGTTTCTACCGAACGCTTGTGGGCTATTCCCTGGTCATCAATGACATAGACAAAACGTTGATTACCACTGAACAGAATACTTCGGGCTGGAACGACCAGAGCGGTTTTAGTGGGGCTGGCTACATCAATTCGCATTAACATGCCCGGACGAAGTTTGCGGTCACTGTTCTTGAGAGTGGCGCGCACCTTGAAGGTCAGATTAATCGGATCAATTCGAGGGTTGATGGTTTCAATAACGCCGCTGAATTGCGCAGCAGGCCAGGCTTCAGTGGACGCTGTGATGGAGGAGCCTGGCTGGATTTTGCTCAGGGTACTTTCAGGGAGTTCAAACGTCAGCTTCATGCTGCTCAGGTCATCCAGAGTGGTAATGACTGTGGCTGCATTGATCAGAGTCCCCAGGCTGACTTCGTGAAAGCCGAGTGTGCCGTTGAAGGGGGCTTCAATGGAGTAATGATCAAGAATGGCTTCTTCCGCACTTAACTGAGCTGTCAGACGATCCACTTCAGCCTGCATGGCTTCCAGTTCATCCTGGGAAACGGCCTTGCGTTTGAACAGTGTCTGCATATAGTCCAACTGTCGCTTTTTATCTTTCAGGACAATTCTGGCTTCGGCGACTTTTGCTGATTGCTCGCGATCATCCATTTTGATCAGAGTACTGCCTTGTTTGACATTGCCTCCTTCGGTCAGGGTCAGGCTGACAATCCGGCCGTCGATCTGGGGAGTAATATCAACAGATTGATTGGCTGTCAGTGAGCCAATAGCCACAAGAGGTCTTTCAATGCTCTGTTCCTGAACAGTGGCTGATGTCACTCTGGGGGCTGGTTTGCCAGAGGCCAGGGTAAAAGGGGATAGACAGAGCAGCAGTAGAGCTGCCAGATATGAAAATGAATGCGTACTACTTCTGATCATCAGCTGTGTGTCGAGTGCTTCAGGTTATGGTTATTGTGAAAATACGGCCATGGTGAAGACGCTATTCATTCATCTTTTGTATCAGGCGGCATTTTCGGAATGTGGCTCATGAATCAACTCGTGTGTGATGAGTAAAGCCACGGGTGCAAAAAGGCAGACTCATTCTCATAGAAATGAGAAGTATTATCAGCAAGTTTTACAGACCCTTTCATTCATGGCGCAGAATCGGCACAGAATTTATCTGCGCCTGCACTGGAGCCTGTCGGACTTATGCTTTCGAGCATGAATTTCAGTAGAGCGAGCCAACTTATTCGTGGGATTTGTGCGAATAGTCGAACTATTTAAACAAATTCCACGGATAAGATGGCCGCTCTTTCTGGAGTTCAGGCCGAAATTGTCTTAAGTCCGGCAGGCTCCTGGTGGGAACTATACAGAGGATGGGTAGCCAGCAATATCAGGAGTTTTCCGGTAACTGGACATTCACTTCGAGGGTTGAACAGTCACCTTCATTATCCAGTCGGACAGAAATGGTGTTGTCAGCCACCTGAATATATTTCTCGATGACTTTAAGGATGTCCTGTTTCATTGCCGGCAGAAAGTCATGTCCTGAACGATTCAGCCGCTCATGGGCTACCAGAATCTGCAGGCGCTCCTTGGCGACCGATGCGCTGCATTCTGACTTGTTTGATTTAAAAAATTGCAGGAGACTCATGCACGACTCCCGAAGACTTTCTGAAAGAACCCTTTTTTAGGGGCATCAATAAAACGATGAGGAAGTTCAGCGCCCAGAAAACGTGCGACCATGTCATTGTAGGCCTGGCCTGCATCAGTAGTCTGCTGATGAATAACCGGGACACCGTGGTTAGATGCTTTTAGAACGTCTTTGGATTCTGGAACTACCGCCAACAGGGGGATGGCCAGAATTTCCTGGACGTCTTCAACGTTGAGCATATCACCCATTTCAACCCGTGTTGGATTGTAGCGGGTCAGCAGCAGGTGCTCCTTGACGGGGTCAAGCTTTTGCTCGGCACGTCTGGATTTACTTTGCAGAATGCCCAGAATTCGATCTGAATCTCTGACCGAAGAAACTTCTGGGTTCGTAGTGATGATGGCTTCGTCTGCAAAGTACAGAGCCATCAGCGCGCCGTGTTCAATACCGGCAGGGGAGTCGCAGATAATGTATTCAAAATCTTTTGCCAGCTCGTCAAAAACTGCTTCGATCCCCTCTCGGGTCAAAGCATCTTTGTCCCGGGTTTGTGAAGCCGGTAACACACTTAAATTTTGAGTGTGTTTGTCCTTGATCAGAGCTTGATGAAGAGCGGCTTCGCCATTGATGACATTAACCAGATCGTAGACGACTCTGCGCTCACAACCCATGATCAGGTCAAGATTGCGCAACCCTACATCAAAATCGATCACCACGGTCCTGTGTCCCTTCATGGCCAGACCCGTGGCAAATGAAGCGCTGGTTGTGGTTTTGCCAACACCGCCTTTTCCTGACGTTACAACTATTATGCGTGCCAAGTTCAAATCCTGTGAATAGTTAGAGCCTGCCCAAAACAGACAGCCTCACAGTGGTGATCGTAGCTTCCAGTATTTATTAAAGCCTGCTGATGTGCAAGTGATCGGCTGCAAGCTTTATTAAAACAGACTTACCCCAGTGGCGGCTCCATGAAGATTGTTCCGTCTTGCAGGTCAGTTTGTACTGACCGCTGATTGAAATCAGCTCGGCCTCGAAACGATGACAGAATATTCTTGCCTCAGGATTACCATTAACCCCGGCCAGAGCTCTGCCTCTTAAAGGACCGTAGACGTGTATGTGCCCGCCAGCCAGTAATTCTGCACCTGGACTGACCTGTGAGAGAACAATCAAATCACCTGGTGCATATATTTGCTGGCCTGAGCGGACCGGTTGTTCAATAATTTTTGTTTCCTGAACGGAGGTTTCTGAGAGCGGGTTGGAATGGGCTTCATCTTTTTGAGGAGATGGCGTTGGTTCATGACTTTCAACCGGTATGGGTTGCCCGCTCTGTTTCATCATGACAACATTTTTTTCAGGTCGCGTCTTTTGAGACGGTAGCCATGCAATCCCGGAACGCTCAGCTGAGTGCCTGAACTGTTCGCTGCCTCTGACCGCCACCAGAATCATACCGGATTCTCTCAGTCGCCCGCTGATCGCTCTTAAATCAGGAGCCTCAACAGTGACCGGCAGTTTCTCCAGAGCCAGCACTACGGGGGTCTGTTGAAAAAAGTGCGGAGCTTTTTCCGACATGGCTTTTAACTGCTGGCTGAGACTGTTCAGGCAGCTGTTATGCAATTCCAGTGTAGTCAGTGTATAAATACCGCCCTTTAGCTGGAAGGCGGCTGTCGACTGTTTTGATGTCAGTGTTGAGTTCATGGCATTAACGGCAGTGTGTCAGTGAATCCCTGTGCAGCTGACGGGCCAATTGATCGTTCAGAAACTTCTGGTGCCTTATCGAGAATTCATTCAGTAGAACAAGACTTTCCATTCGGACTTTAGCCGGGCTGTCTATTCTCGATGAGGCTCCTAGCCTATCACTCCGCTCGAACGTTCAGATTATGATCATATGCTTGAAATCTCAAGTGTCTTTAAGAGTCACTCAGATTATGAGAGACATGACCTGAGCCTGAGCACCTGAGATAATAGGGCTCAGGGTCGACAGGGCTGATTGTTATTTAATGTTATTTAATGCTTATTAATATGAAGTTGAGAGGCAGTACGCACTATCTTAAACGTGTTGGCTGCTTCTGCGGGTTTATTGAGACAGGGTTTCTGGTGAATAGATGAAGTCGGACGAATTAAACAATACTACAGAAGCGGATCGTTTTCTGTGGTCCTACCTGAAACCAAAGTTCTGGCCGGTTTGGCTGGGGTTGGGCTTCACCGCCCTGGTGGCACTGTTGCCATTTTCTGTAATGGTGCGTTTGGGTCGGCTGATAGGTCGGCTCTTACTGCGTATTGGTGGCAGCAGGGTGCGTATTACCCAGGTGAATCTGGAAAAGTGTTTTCCCGAAATGAGTGAGACTGAGCGGGCAACCCTGTTACAGAAAAACTTTGAGTCAGTGGGTGTCGGCCTGATGGAGGTGTTGATGGCCTGGTGGTGGCCAAGGGAGCGCCTGGAACGACTGGTGACGTATAAAGGGCTTGAGCATCTGGATTCTGAAACAAAACAGGGAAACCTTCTGCTGATCCTGCACTTTACCACCATAGAAATTTCGGGAGCCCTGATCACACTCAGACACAGTGTCGATGCGACGTATCGTGAGCACAAGAACCCTGTTTTTGAATACATGCAGAGACGTCAGCGTCTGCGTTATGACCGTGGCAGTCGGCTGCTGGGCCGTCGAGATGTGCGGGGTATGCTGCGATCACTGAGACAGGGTAAAACCGTCTGGTACTCACCTGATCAGGATTATGGCCCCAAGCAGAGTGTTTTTGCGCCATTCTTTGGTGTTCAGACAGCATCGGTAACAGGCACGTCAAGAATGACCAAAATGGGTAAGGCCAGAGTCGTACCCATGGTTGTGACGCGCAAGCCCGGTTCAGAAGGGTATGTGCTTGAAGTATTTGAAGCCTGGAAGGATTTTCCTCAGGGAGATGACCTTCAGGACGCTACCCGGGTGAATCAATTTGTAGAAGAACAGGTTCTGAAAAATCCTGATCAGTACATGTGGTTGCACCGTCGCTTTAAAACACGGCCAGAGGGTGAGCCGGGGTTTTATCAGAAATAATCGATATGTAGTTTCAGACTGAACAAAGAGCTGCTTCATACGGCTCTTTTTTTGATGACTTGGAGTTTGATAGTGAATAGATTGATTGGTTTATAATCCAGAAAGAGCGGCTCATTTTACCAATGGATTTGATTGAATAAGCACACTGTTCGCACAAAACCATCAAACCAAATGACCTCGTTTTACTGACTCTTCTTTGAAGAGTAATCTCGTTCACTATTCTCGGTCAGGCTTCTAGAGATTTTAAGGTTGCACTAAAGGTACTTCCAGGTAGACATTGAACTCTTTGACAAAGTCTATGGCTATGCAGGCATGGACCTTACCCTGTTTATCGCTGAATTCGGCGAAGTTTGCGATTGGGTAGAGAGGTTGATGCCAGATATTCGGGAATATCTGGATGCCAAAACTGCCGTCGCAGTAAAACGCAACAAAATCAGATGGGCTGATGTCGTCACCGGGCAGAGCTAGCAGCGCGACAAAGGGTTCGCCATTTTTTGGGTAGAACATCTGACCCCCGTCAGGGTGGTAGTTGGCTTCTCTGACGTATATGCGGGAATAATCGGCGTTGTGGGTGTTGCTGGCACTGGCTGATGCCGGGTCAGCAAACCAGCCAGTCGCATACTGGCCATCGACAGCATGGTTGCGTGCCAGCATTAGCTCGCCTGCGCGCTCAAATTCGAAATCCCCTTCGGTGGTTCCACCTTCATTACCGGTGCCGGGTTCTACTGCGCGCCAGCCCTGGGCCGGCCAGGTTTCAATAATGATCTCTTCACTGTCGTAGTCATGAACAATGCTGCCGTATTCTGAAAAATTGGCTTCATTAGCCCTGATGATGGGGACTTTGTGAGTGCCGGTTTCTTTCAAAGAGATGATCTCTTCAAAATCTATGCAGGGTTGGTGTTTCTCGACTTCTGACTGAGACATGGCTGTTTCCGTTCAAGGTGGCAGTTTAGCTTTGCCCACTCTATGGCAGGAATGCTTCATCGAGGTGTCTGATTTATGGCATATTGATGACGGCATCAGCCAGTGAATCGATCAGGGAGTGGTTCTGTGCAGTCTGTGAGAATAAGAAAAGGGTTATCGACTGATCTGCAGAAGGTCAGTGAAATACATATAAGGGCCTGGAAGTCTGCATACAAAGGTATACTGCCGGACGAAATGCTGGATCAACTGAACCTGGGTCGTCGTATACAAGGCTGGCAGATGATTCTTGAAAAAGAGCAGGGACAGCTTTTTGTTCTGGAAGTTGGTGAGGAACTGGTGGGTTTTACTCATATCGAAGCTGCCAGGGACAAGGATCTGGATGTCAAAAATGTGGGCGAGATGACGTCTATTTATCTTGAGCCGGAAAGTGTGGGGCGGGGGTTTGGCAAAGCTCTGCTTGAATACTCGCTGGACAAGCTTAGGCAGAGTCATTTTACACAGATGTCACTTTGGGTATTGAAAGACAATAAGCTGGCTATAGACTTTTATGAGAGAAACGGTTTTGTTTTTGATGGTACTCAGTTCGTAGATCCGGATAGAGGGTTTGTTTCGCATCGATACATAAGGCATTTATGATGTTGCGTTTTTTTGGGGTGTTTTTTTTGATTAGGTATGTCAACAGCCCGTTACCTCGTTGAGTCTGAGGTCGACGGCCAGTTGATAAAAGCGGTTCAGCTATCTTTTGCCAAGTTCTGGGAGTAAAAAAAGAAATGCGGCTGAATAGCCGCATTTCCTGGAGTGAATAAGATTGTTAAGGCTATCAACCAGCAATCATTAGTCTGACACCATCCAATCTCAACATAGCATTCTGCAGACACTGATGACCGAGAGCGGCACGCAGTTTGAGATGTTCTATCTCTTCGTCGCGCACGTTTGGATTCACTGCCTTCAGGGCTGCCAGTCGTTTGATCTCTTCGGTGACACTGCTGAGCAGGGTTTTGCAGGCTTCGGTCACAATGGGGTTAACCTGTTCCTTGGCGGCTTGCTCGGCTTTACCCAGCATGCTCAGGATCGGTTCCCGTTGAGCTTTCACCAGCTTTTTCGCCATGCCCTTTTTGATGGGCTGCAGCTGTGCATTCAGAGTATCGAAAGCCACTTTTTCCGAGAGATTGTTCATGCCCGGGTCAATCAGGCAGCGAATGGGGGTCGCTGGCAGGTATCGATCCAGTTGAAGTTTTTTCTCGCCGGTGGCTTCTACTACATAAATCGCTTCCAGTAGCATGGTACCTGGTTTCAAAGCCTTGTTTTTCAACAGGGCGACCGAGGTGTTACCCATATCGCTGGTGAGCAGCATTTCCATACTATCCCGGACCATGGGGTGTTCCCAGGTCAGGAAATGCATATCTTCCCGTGACAGGGCCATATCCCGGTCAAAAGTGACGGTAATGCCATCAGCGGGGAGACCCGGAAAGGAGGTCACCATGTGACTGCCAGGCCTTACAACCAGGCAGTGCTTGGAATGATCTTCTGATTCAACACCGAATCCTTCGAACAGTTTCTCCATATAGCGTTTCAGCTGTCTGGGTTCTTCCTGCTCTTCGATGTCATTGATCAGGTCTTCACTGGACAGGGTGCCACGGGAATTGATTTCCAGCAGTCGATCCCGGCCATTATGAAGGCGCTCATTCATTTTCGCATTGAGCTCGGCGGTTTCATCGATCAGAGGTTGAATATCAGCCAGTGTCGTTTTCTTTTCCGGAGCCAATGCTGCTGTGAAAGCTTCGCCCAGTTTTTCAAAGACCATGCTGCCGGAAGGGCAGGTATCGGCAAAAGCATTGAGACCCTGATCGTACCACTGGAACATTAATTCCTGACCGGTCCCTTCAATATACGGCACATGTATTTTGATGGTTTCGGTCTGTCCAATACGATCCAGACGACCAATCCGTTGCTCCAGCAAGTCGGGATGAGCAGGCAGGTCAAAGAGCACCAGATGGTGGGCAAACTGGAAATTACGACCTTCGCTGCCGATTTCGGAGCAGGCCAGAACCTGAGCGCCATACTCTTCGTCAGCAAACCAGGCAGCGGCACGATCCCTTTCCACAATGCTCATGTTCTCGTGGAACACGGCAGTGGGAATGCCGGACAGAATCCTCAGGGCGTCTTCAAGATCCAGTGCTGTATTGGCATTGGCGCAGATAACCAGCACTTTCTGCTTTTTAAGCAGTTTCAGCAGGTTGATCAGCCAGTCGATGCGAGGATCGACTTTCCACCAGGGATCCATATCATCGACACGGATGTGCGACTGATAGGCCAGCTCAGGGTAAAGCGTACCACGGAGTTCTGTTTCTTCTTCCTGAGCAATTTGATAAAGCTCAGGCAGTTTCTGGGCATAACCCTGAACAACCCGACCCGGGAAGCCGCCTACGGCAGCACGAGTATTTCTGAACAGTACCCGGCCAGTGCCATGGCGGTCCAGCAGGCTGCGCAGAAGTTGCTCGCGAGCTGCTTCTTTCTGTTCATCGGAACCACTATTGATCTGATCGATCAAAGGTTGGCAGTCCTGACCCAGGAAACCGATCAGATGCTGACAGGCCGCTTCTGGCAAGTGATCATTTTCCAGCAGCTCCTGCACCGATTCGGCAACCGGCTCGTAGCTTTTTTCCTCTTCCTGATAAGTGACCAGATCATGGAAGCGATCGGGATCCAACAGTCGGAGTCGGGCAAAATGACTTTCGGGGCCCATCTGTTCAGGCGTTGCGGTTAGCAGCAGCAGACCGGGAATTTGTGCAGACAGTGTTTCCACTACCTGATATTCACAACTGGGGTCTTCTTCTGACCAGACCAGATGATGCGCCTCATCAACGATCAACAGATCCCAGTCGACCTCAAGGGCCTGCTGGAAGCGGTCTTCATACTGGCTCAGAAAATCCAGGCTACAAAGAATCAGTTGTTCGGTGTTGAACGGGTTTTCATCGTCAATAGCACGGCAGCGTTCCTCATCGAACAAGCTGAAGTGCAGGTTGAAGCGACGCAGCATCTCGACCAGCCACTGATGCTGAAGCGTTTCCGGTACCAGAATCAATACCCGGCTGGCACGCTCACTGATCAGCTGCTGATGAAGAATCAGGCCGGCTTCAATGGTTTTACCCATACCGACTTCGTCTACCAGCATGACTCTTGGAGCATGACGCCCTGAAACTTCACGAGCTATGTGCAGCTGGTGAGGAATCAGACTCGTACGGGCTCCAACCAGTCCTCGCATAGGAGAGCTGCGCAGACGACAGTTGTTCAACAGAGTCTTGTAGCGCAGGGAGAAATTACTGTTCTGATCAATCTGACCAGCCAGCATTCTGTCCTGTGGTTTATTGAAGTGAATAAAGTTGCCCAGCTCCGATTCGGATAGCTCTTCAGGCTTTCCATCGGCCAGCACGCCTTTATAGAACAGCAGACCATTTTCTTCGATGACTTCCGTCACCGTCATGGTCCAGCCTTCGTGACTTTCTACCTTGTCACCAGGGTTGAATTGTACCCGTGAAAGCGGGCAATTATTAATGGAGTACAGCCGGGTTTCACCGGTGGCGGGGAACAAGAGGGTGACCATGCGACTATCAAAAGTCAAAACGGTCCCTAATCCTTGTTCAGTTTCGGTGTCACTGATCCAGCGCTGTCCAGGAACGAAGCTCGTCATGTCGTGACTACATACCTTGCCAGACAAAAAGGCCGCTATATTAGCGGAATTGGATGGTTTAGCAACCAGTACAAGTGCTACTTGGCGGGCCGCTTCAGTATAGTTTCGGTCTGATAGCGTGAAAAATGACCGGCAGTACCACTGTTTTAGGTAAAAACCCGGTATTCTAAATCAAAGACAGAAGGCAGGGTTTTTATTCATACAGGGCTATATATAGCTGAATCTACGGTACATCAGGGGGTATTTGATTGCTACAGGCAGCCCTTACTGAGAGGAAAAGTGGAAGGTTTGCAGGTGGCAGAGCGGATTAGGGCGTTCCGCTCTGGCGTATCGGAAATTGCGTAGTCCCGATCAGGCGGCTGCTTCATCCTGGGGGTCGCTTGATGATTCGGAGGCTTTGCCAATCTCCAGAATCAGGTCAGGCTTGCCTTTAAACGCTTTGGCGAAGGCTTCCTTGTTTTTGGCGAACATAAGGCCAATCTCTTCAGCCAGGTCGTCATTGATGTCGAAACGATCTTCCAGCAGACTGGTGATGTTTGCCGCCAACTCCAGCATCCGATCGTATTCTTCAGCAGCTTTTTTGTCTGTAAACATGCTTCCGTCCCGGTCAACTCGCCACATGGGGGTAATAGACATGGCCCTCTCCTGTCAGGCTTGGTTTTAGTTACTGTATATAAATACAGTATTCTTGTCCAGTAGAGAATGTCCAGTAGAGAATGTCCAGTGGCATCCCTGGGGCAATCCGGGAGTTTGTCGATTTCAGGTTGAAATTGACTGCATGGTGACCACCCCAGGGAAAGCAATCAAAGCTCTTCGTGCCCGCCGTCTGCAGCTTCTTTATGTACTCCCTGATAGTTGCCTTTCCAGATCGGGACAATGGAAAAATCATCGTAGTAATTTTTAGTCAGAGTTCTGTATTCCGGCATTGGGATTCGCAGTAAAAGGCGTGCTTTGTCATCCCTGTAACCTTCATCTGATGGCTCAAACGAGCGCACAGACGTGTAGATTTCGTAGCCGGATGGGTAGTTGAACAGTGAACCGTCCGGGTATTGAATGGGAGGAAGTGTTGTACGGCCTCTGGCCCGTCCTGCCTCAAAATGAATATTTCGGCCCAGGTAGTCGAGTCCGAGAAGATCATTGCAGACATAAGATTTGGCTTTATGGCTGCCTTTTTCATAACGAACCAGTTGTTCGTAAGGAATGCTGCCTGAGTACAGGAAGGATTTTTTACCATTCTTCAGGGTTGGAATGGCCTGATCATGGGTTTCTGAGTGGAAAAAGAAGGGTTCAGAGGGGTTATGACTGAAATGGTGAATACTGGTGACCGTTTCGTCCGAGTCAACATAATCACTGCCTTCTGCCGTAGGCTCGTTTAAGGACAGGCAATGACTGTGATGGGTTCTGCAATCAATACGGTCTGCGTGATCATCCTGACGTTGTTTCAGGTCGTTCTGATAGGTTAACAGGCTGTTAGACGTCACACCGCTGATATCGCCCTCTATGGGTCTGTGGCCAGAAAGCGTTGCTCTGGGGAAGGCACCCGACCAGTCAGCTATCCAGTTAAACACCTGGAACCTGAAGTCGTACAATTTACAGAGCCTGTGGTAACAGTCGTCTTCTTTGGCATCATCGTAATTGACTGACAAAGTGTTGATGATGTCCATTGCAGGATCCAGTGGTGTGATGGCTGCATTGTCTGCAAACAGTCCGGTCTTTTCATCCAGAGGCATTCTCAGAATGATGGCAGGCTTCACGGTGCCACGAATGAATGGTTTAAAGCGGTCGTGTTGAGTGAAGATCAGATAGGGCTGCTTTTTTCGATTGATATGCACGCTGAACCCTGTCTGACGATTGATCTCGTTGGCGACCGGGTCGTATCGCTTTTGTTTGTAGAGGGTTTTGTTGAGCTCTCCGCTATCAGGAACCCCCATACGCAGGCTAACGGCGTCAAAGTCGTCGAGTTCTGCTGAACGTTGCTCGCATACTCCCTTATACACCAGCTTGTTGCCATTCTCGATTTGCACGGAATAGGCTCTGTTGGCCCGAGCCATGTAGAGATTGCCCGGATACTGAACCGCCCAGGCAACAAAAGCAGGGCTTCTCTCCTGGCTGGCATCCGGGTCCACAGTATTCAGGTCCAGAGTGTCCAGGAGCTCACCTTCTTCAATCAGAGCCAGCAGGTTGTTGTCGCAGTATATAACGTCCTGGGGAGCCCCTTTGTTCTCAGGGTGGTTGATGGTCACGCCATTGCCAAACTGGTCGTCACTCTTGCCTCCGTGCTGGACCCAGTCCCAGGCATTCCAGGCTCCCTGATTCAGCATATGGCAACCAGAAACATACACCTGATTTGAGCGCCAGTAGTCGTTGAACTGACTCTGCATAGGATTGAAGGGGGCGGGCAGGAATCCTTCTTTTTTAAGTGGTACGCCAGTTTCAGCCGAAAGAGATGCGCTTTTGATATCAACATAGCTGCCCATCCAGTGAGATGGGATTATGGAATAAGCCCTTAGTTCATATCTGGCAGGCAGTTCATTCAGTGGCTCTGGGAGAGCAGCCACTGAAAGGGAACTGAACAGCGACAGCAGTACTAGCCAGGGTCGGGTAACCATGTTGCGAATCCCTATGATGTCTTATTTATTCAACCGAAGAGACATATATAGTTCATATTTGTACTTTTGCAGTTGCAGTACAGCTTGAAGAGAGGGAGTCGCAGGGGGGAGAAATAAGCTGAAGGGTTAGAATGCACAGACAAGAACTCCGACCTTAAGTCGGAGTTCTTCATAGATCACTGATGTCGGTTCTTTTTGAAAGAGCCCGGCTTTTTGTGAGGAGAGGGACGCTTCTTGCTGGCGGCTGGCTTGTTGCCACGAGCCCCTGTGATTTTCAGGCCTGTTTTGGTATGTCTGGGGCTGGCTCTGCGAGTGGGTGCGTTGGGTGCAGGCGTCAGTTGAACAGCGTCAGCCAGTGCGTCAATCTCGCCCTTATCCACTTCTTCCCATTGGCCCATACGAAGATGGTCGGGAATGATGACATTGGCAAAGCGTACCCGCTTCAGTCGGCTGACTTTCAATTCCTGGGATTCCCAGAGTCGGCGCACTTCACGGTTGCGACCTTCAAGCAGGCAGACATGGAACCAGCGGTTGATACCGCTACCGCCTGAATCAACAATGTCCGTGAAGCGGGCAGGGCCGTCTTCCAGTTCTACACCCTCAAACAGGTTTTTGACATTCTTTTCGGTGACATTACCCATGATACGCACAGCGTATTCACGCTCTACCTGGTAAGAGGGGTGCATCAGACGGCTGGCCAGTTCACCGTCAGTGGTGAACAGTATCAGTCCCGAGGTGTTAATATCCAGACGGCCAATGGCAATCCAGCGTTCACCCTGAAGTTTTGGCAGGCGGTCAAAAACCGTTGGGCGACCTTCCGGATCATGGCGGCTACAGATTTCGCCCTCGGGCTTGTTGTAGGCGATAACCCGGCGGATTTTGGACGCATAGGTTTCCAGTTTAACCGGGCGCCCATCGACAGCAATCTTGTCTTCAGCCGATGCACGGTCACCGAGGCTGGCCTTTTCACCATTGACGGTGATACGACCTTCGCTGATCCAGCGTTCCATCTCACGGCGCGAGCCCAGGCCAGCGCCCGCCAGGATTTTTTGCAGCTTCTCACCCTGGGGAGGAGTGGTTTCAGTTGTCATGGTATTTACGGCGATGCCGCTCTGTTACTCAATCAAAGGGGCCAGATTATAGCGACTAAACAGTGCTTGCGACAGCGTGGATTACCCTTGAATCTCAAACCATCGGATTCTTTGTCTAGGAGCCTGTCGGACTTAAGACTACTTCGGCCTAAATTCCAGAAAGAACGGCCCAATTATTCGATGAATTCGATTAAATAGGTCAACTATTCTCACGAATCCATCGAAGCTGTCTAGAACGCTCA
>NZ_JBPCXO010000357.1:0-3482 GCF_051008435.1 Endozoicomonas sp.
CGAAGTATCTTCATCATTATCTGGGCTGGAGGCGACGGCTGACAGAGGCTCGAAAACTGACTGTGGAGAAATTAACAAAGGTTATTGTTGATCATTGGGTCAACCAACCATTAAAGGTAACTTAGCCGACTACATGCTTGTGGTCGTTTATTTCAGTCTGGATAATTTTATCTTCCATCTGAGACCGAAGAATTCTCACTGAAATGTTTGGTGAGATTGATTCTTTATTCCTGTAAAACGATTTAAACTCTTTTTTCCGATTTTATTACGTTGATGACCATTGAATTTAAGTGGTTCCATGTTAATCCAGGGTTTTAGGAAGTAGGGTAGTGAGTAATCAGTCTACTGGGTTTGTGGAATTTATTGGATGTCCTTTTTTTTCTCAAACGCTAAAAACTGCAGAATCGAGTGTAAGAAGCGATCTAAGTATTTTTTCTAACTTAATTACGTTGATGATCATTGAATTTAAGTGGTTCTATGTTAATCAAGTGTTTTAGGAAGTAGGGTATTGAGTAATCAGACTACTGGGTTTGTGGAATTTATTGGATGTCCCTTTTTTTGTTTTCCAAGTCATCCAGCCACCACCATGTGTACTGGAACAGCACCTTAATTGGCGCTACGCGCCATATCCGGCGCACCAAAAAAAAGAGGTCACTGGCGTGACCTCAAATTACTGCCAACTACGTGCTTAACAAGGCTACAGGGTCTCCAGTGACCTCAGATCGTTTTGTTCCAGCTGCCGATCTGGCGTACAGTTTTCCGAACCACCGAAACACCACTGGGGGCGGGAGATAAAGCTTCGTGACAGGTTGGCATTATGATGACGGTTATAAATGTCCAGACGGATGGACTGACCTTTCACAAGGTCAACACAACCCTGAGACTTGTTGGCACCTTTATAACCGACTTCAGCGGTCAGGTTTTTGTCCACCCATACCTGGCCACAGGCATTCCAGCCGTTGATAATGTCGCTGCCGGTTGAGCCATTATCCTGGCTGAAGCAATAACGACCGCTGGCCTCTGCAGTAAACTCACCGGACAGCATCACCTCCCAACTGCGATCACCGTTTTTCGGCCATTCTGGATTCCAGTTATAGGAGCTGGCATGATAACTGTGATTTTTGGTCTCGTAAGCCCAACCAGCCCTCATGTGCTGCTGCTGATCGGCACCAAAATTGCCTTTCATCTCGTCCCAGCTGCCAGCAGCGCTACAGGTGCCACTGATAACCCCATCATCATTAATGCGGGCGTACATGCCAGAGAATTCATCAGGAAGACGGTCAACACAGTTATTAATCCCGTCGTCGTCACTGTCCTCGTTCACACAATAACCAAAGTAGGTCTCGGCGAAATCCTCTCCTTCTTTCGGTGACTGGAAACCATTACGGCGTGAGTGCTGGGTTGAGAAAACCCCGTAAGGATCAAGCTTGGCAATCTGGGTATTAAAGTCACTGCGCTCCTGCTGGTTCCGCGACATTACTGCAGGGTCGGTGAATACCCACTCATCGTTCTTGCCCCAGTGTGGCCAGTAATTAAAGTTAGACGCCAGATGTTTTATGATTTCGGTGTAGGGAGTGCTGACCCATTTTTCCAGACCATCTGACTCCAGGCCGTAACCCATGTACTCAACAAACTCCAGGTGCACCATTTTTTCCCCAGCCTTAACACCAGGACGAGCATGGTTGGCGGAAACCATCAGGCCATCATCAGCAACATCGAAACGCATGATAGTGCCAATCAGGGGCTGACAGGTGTTGTCACGGTCGTATATAGACTTGAGATACTGAACGGCATGCTGTATCTGACTCATGGGCATCGCTCCTTCATACTCCAGCTGGGAGAATGGTGGCGAACCTGCGTGGAAAACCTCTTTCTGCAGGGTAATCATGCGATGCACCGGCCCTACCAGACTGGTATGCCGGGATTCCACAGAAGCCCCGGGGGTGGCGTCACTGGCGATGACCAGAGGTGGCGAGTCTTTATACATCTGCAGACGTGTAGATTCGGTAGAGCACTTCAGATCGTTGCTGCACATCGCCAATTGCAGACCGAAGACGGCATTATCCCGCTGAAAGTCGCTGATTGCCGGAGCAAATAACTGGTTCTGGGCATAAGGGCTGTCAACCGGGTCGCTGGTACGGCTGCCGCAGAGATACTGAACAGTATCTTCACCGGGGAACCAGGTTAAAAAGACATAATCACAATCGGCTACGGCATCAGCGACACCACTAGGACTGTTTACAAACTTTTCTTCGTCAACGTAGCGAACATCCACACGCATATTGTATTGCGCTTCAACCTTAAGGCGCGCCCGGGCGACAAAGCCCAGCAGTCCCATATTGGTTTTTAATGCCCGCCAGAGATCCGGATCTTTTTTACCTGTTGTTCCTTCCGAGTAACGGCTGATTTTTCCGTCGGCACCGACCACGTCCAGCGCCACAACGTATGATGAAATGGTGGAAGGCCCACTGAGCGATGAGCCGTGAGCGCCAGTGGCGATTGCACCACCTATAGAGATACCACCATAGCCTGTGGATGCCATGCCGTGGCTGTACCCCTGTTTCGCCAAATGCTCCTGCAGGTCCTGAAATTCAACGCCACTTTCAACCTCAACGGTGAGTGGATAGGCTTCAAAAGCTTCAACCGGCCCGATATTCACCAGGTTTTTGGAGCGCACTACTTCACCGTTGTTATCGGCACAGATCACATCCGTTGCCGAGTGACTGGTACCTGCAGGTTTGACTTTACGACCACTGCTGACAATGTTGCGAATAGTGTCCTGCAGTTCTGAAACGGACTGTGGCTCGTGAATTTTTGTGGGAGGACATGCTGCCCCCTGGGTGTAATACGCCAACAGCTGAGAGTTTTTGTCGGCACAGTCTTCAGGACAGTTAAGGGCATTCTCTCCGGCGTCGGCCCTGCAGACGCCGTCACGACAACTGGTGGCCAGATGGGAAAGTGCAGGACAGAATGTCTGGGCTACTGTTGTCGAAGCTAACAATATGCCCAGCATCGTGCCAGCCAATTGTTTGCTGTACATCGTTATCATATTCAACTCCGTAATATTTATTATTATTTTTTACGGCGTCTTTTTGAGGAAAAGCAGACAACTTCGGATACTACCGAGCACATCAGCCGACAAGGTCTGACTCGAAAAAAAGAACGCTGGCAACAGATTAGACTTGACGACATACCTCAGTCAATCAATTAACACTGTTTTCATTCACCGTGTGGCGAAAGTCATTTCCCCGTAATTCCTTGATGTGAGGCAGTAGTTATGGACACCTTCATAAGAGAGTAAAATCACTCTGAGAGGTGACCAATGACTACCAAGAAAAAAAGAAAGCTCCATTCTCCAGAGTTCAAAGCTGAAGCACTTAAACTGGCTGAGAAAACCAGTGTGCCTTCTGCAGCAAAAGAGCTGGGTCTGCAAGAGTCTCAACTTTATACCTGGCGTACTGCTGCTAACCGGAAAAAGACGG
>NZ_JBPCXO010000358.1:0-41410 GCF_051008435.1 Endozoicomonas sp.
GCGTCCCTGTGTAGCACCTTGCAAGTGCATTGTTATTAACACAGGTATTTTGCCTGAACAGCACAGAGGGCGCTCCTTTCAGTTCATTCTGTCTTACTTCTTCAGATCGTTAAGCGGGACTTAAGGGCAAGCCAGCCCGAGACAGACACCTCTATCCAAATCAGCCGGGGAAAGAAACCGGGTATTGTTTTTGAAATATTCCTGGGCTTGCTGCGGGTTCTCTTCGGCTTGGTACGGGCATTCGTTGTCGTCTGAATAGGTTGAACGACCAAAATCAGAGGCTTGCAGAGGCACGTTATGAATCAATACAAAGGCGGTTGCGATCAAGCATTGAAAGAGTAAATTGAAAGAGTCTTTGGAACGCTTTGATTGACTCACAACTTGTTTTCCCTGAAAATTCGAATTGAATCAACGCTTAAAAGTAGTCAGGGAACTCTGGAAAGCAAGGTAGGGTTTTCTCCTGTTATTCTTCCTCTTCCTCTTCCTCTTCCTCTTCCTCTTCTTCGGATCGCTGAAGAGGAATAACGGCCTGATCGATAATCAGCGCCTGTTCTTCTTCCGTCATATTGTTGAAGTCAGGGTTTTCTTTCAGTTGTTGCTGGAAGCGGGCTACCCGGAGCCTTTCAACTTCTTCCATTTCTCTACCCTGATCTTCCAGTCGGTTAGCTAATGCAGTACTCATCTGATCAAGGCTGATCCTGCTGCGTTTGCCAAAGTCTTCTTCCACTCGTTTTGCGGCAGTATCCACAGCCAGGTAGAGCCTTTCGAGAGCGGCAGACGAAATATCCCGCTCCAGGCTGTTGTGAAGTTTACTCATGACACTGTTTTTGACCGTTAATAAGTCATTACGGCTCAGAGGATTCAGAGAAACACTACCATTATCGTCTAAAGCTCTTTTGATTGGCCGGCCCAGAGCCGCCATTCTCAAAAGATAATGACCCCTGATTGTCTGTCTCAGTGTTTCTTCCAGCGTTGACTCAATCGCAGACTGAGTCATCCCGGGATTAGGGGTTCCACAATGACGCGTAATAGCCAGAGGGATCTCAAGTAACTGATCCTGAATGTAGTAGCCGATTCCCCGGCTAATTTCCGGAGGCGTAATCCCCACCTCCTTGAGCTTTCTCTTGAATGTGTTAAAAGTCCTGCGATTTTTAATCAGTGTATCGATTCGGTCTTTATAACTCTGAAAGATCATCAGGGCTTTTTGTTGTTTCAGAATTTCTTCTGCCAGTTCTTTTCTGGATTCAGCAAATTCACTGACCTCCTGTTCAACACCGGCGTTAACAGAGTCGACCAGGTGTTTGTCTTCTTCTGTTTCAAGCCACTGGCTCCATGGTTCCCAGTATGTATTGGCCACTTCTGCGGTGATGGTTTCTCGCAGGTACTGTTTAAAAGGACTCTGGGCCGTCATCTTGGCCATCATTCGCCGAGACGATTCCATGCAATGAGCTTCAATACGGGCTCTTTCATCGGTCCCTTCAGGCAGTAGTCTCTGGTAATACTGATAAACGTCTTTGGCTGAATGGACCAGGGCCTCTGTATGATCTAAATAGTTCAGAAGTCGGCTGATGGCATTGCCAGCTGTCAGTGTGGTGACAATAAAGCCTAAGCTGGACGTGGCTATTGGCCATAATGCTACCGCCAGTAAACCTCCATAGAAGGTGCTGCCTGCAACCAGAGCTCCGGCTGCCGCTGAACCTCCCAGCACAATCAGACATTTTGCACCTTCAACGGCCAGGCGACCAAACGCACCGGCTTCCCGGTTGTTATAGGCACGAATGGCTTCTGTTAATCGGTTATATCGGAACAGAATGGGGTTAAAGCAAACATTAAAGACACTTCTGGCCAGGCCTTCTTTTTTGGCAACGCCTCTGGCAATCAGAGCCAGTTCATCCATGGGGCTGGATGCATGGGCAAAGGCAGGACCATAGTTGATCAACCGGTTCAGGGCTCTAACCGCACGACCATCCAGTTGGTTGACGCCTTCACGAATGGCAATGGCTCCGGTTGCGTTAGCGGTTGCGGTCGCAATGGCTCCCACAAATCCGCCCACGGTCCAGCCCACTGCACCCCCGGCTGGGCCTGCAATCAAGGTTCCGGCCGTTAATCCAATCACGTTGCCCAGTCTGGAGCCGGCGGTATTACTGGACAGATCCATAAAGAAATTCAGGGCAACAGACCCTTTCAGGGCCAGGTCAGAGACATTCAGTAGAAATTGAAACTGTTTCAGCAGTGCTGCCTGATCCGGATTGTTGGCGTAGTCGAACTCTTCTATCAAGGCTTCATCGCCTGCAAAGTAAGAGGCGGCCGACTCAGCCGACAGCCTTGCCTGAAGTTGTGTAACCAATCCAGCATTTCTGGCTCCGACCAGTATTTTTAACTGTTCAATAGTCTGGGCAGAATCGCCTATCAGGCGTCTGAACAAACGGGGGTTTCTGTTGGCAATTTCGAGCACACCCGACAAGGTTTCAGAGGCTTGTCTTTCAAGTTCTGCATAGCTGCCCTGGACTCCGGTCAGAATACTCCAGGCACTGCCTTTACCGCTGTACCAGTCCTGTATCTGACTCGCGGCTGGCTGAACGATGCTGGAAACCCGGTTCATAATCCCTGCCGTGGAGCCAGGAATGGCTTCACAGGTTTTCAGCAGTTCTTCCCTGAACGAGTAACCCACGGCTTTCAAATCTTTCAGATGCTGGAGCTCGGCCAGTTTGTCATTAAGCGGTTTTCTGTCTGGCCAGATAACCTGATACCCGACAGCCATGACAGCTTCTTTACCTGAGTTGACTGGCCTGACAGGCGCTGTTTCCTGAAGTGCCTGATCCATAACTCTCAACAGTTTTATGTTTTCCTGATAAGTACCGGGAGTCATCACGGAGGGCGTGTCAGGTTGCTCTATCCATGCTCTGGTCTCAGCCATCACCTGTTCTTCCTGGGCCAGCCTGAGATCATGATGTTTCTGTTGGTATGCGACTATTGATGAATAGCTTGGATTTTGGTGATAAGCCTTCAAATGATCACTGTAGTGATCAATGGCACGATACAACTTCGTTTCTACATCATCCTTGCCGGCATTCAGCTTTGCCATCAGATGCGAGGTAGAAGGCGGCTTCAGCATAAAAGTTCGTTCTGAGAGTGGCTCGTCCTGCTCCAGTTTCATAAAACGAGTCAACTGAATGGCATGATCGAAATGCCTTAACTGTTTCAGAATCTCGGCACTAAAGTCTGCGGGTAACTCGGTATGCCCTTCCAGAGCCAGCATATAGCCTACTTGCTGCTCTATATCATTGAGTTCGTCAATGGAGAGTTCCGATAGCTCAGTCGCTACAAGGTATTGATAGCGCTGTTTGAAGTAGAGCTTGCGACATTCAACTTCCAGATACTCTCGAACCTCTGCATGATCAGGGTTCTGGATGAACTCAGTCAGGTTTTCCGGTGTGCAAGGCATCACCGCTATGAACTTGAGACGGTTTGATAACGACTGCAGTTGTTGGCGGCTTTGCCATTGCCCGGAGCGCATCTTTTTTCGAGCGTCATTGATATCAGAGCTGCAACGATCCAACAGCAAATCATGAACGATTTGCGGTGTTTTCCAGGTCATTGTCTCTGTTAACTGAGAGCGCTTGTTCCAGTCTCCGGGTGGGGGCAAATAAAGTCCCTCCA
Organism: Endozoicomonas sp.; assembly: GCF_051008435.1. Lineage (GTDB taxonomy): Bacteria > Pseudomonadota > Gammaproteobacteria > Pseudomonadales > Endozoicomonadaceae > Endozoicomonas_A. The sequence continues at coordinate 3,661 of NZ_JBPCXO010000358.1, forward strand.
GAGCCTGTTGAGAGTTCATTTTTTTCAGCTGAAGGCTTTGAGTCAGGCTCTCGGCGGACGGGTAGGCACCGGCACTCTCTAGTTTGAACGGATCTGTAGTGATGTTCTGTACAAAGCATTCATGAAGAACATGATAAAAAGGCGCTTTGCCATGGAGGGTTTCAAATTCAAGCAACCCTTCCAGCAAAGTGTCGTATTGATGGGTTTCCAGTTGACTGAACAAAGCTTCCAGTTTTTTTCTGGCTTCCGGTTTACTGGAGGTAATGCCCCACCAGTTTTTTTCTACATCAGTCGCCAGGGCCAATAATCGTGCTTTCAAGAGGGCAAAGCCACTTTCAGGGCACTCATCCAGAATCAGTTCCAGGATGCCGTAAGGGTGCATCATGGATATGACTTCTGCATCCATGCCATTTTGTCTGAAAGTATTCAACAGGTCGGGATACTCATTAATCAACGTTTCCCGCTCGTGGCTGGAGAATTGCCAGTGATCTTTTTGAGCGGCTGGATGATGTGCCGCCGCTTCTGCCAATCTGGCATCGTAATCCTGCACCCAGTCTGGATTCTCGTCAGCATCAACAAAGGGATCGTCTTCATCACCCGAGTCACTTTCTGTGACTGGCAGAGGAGTTGTTGTTGTTGTTGTTGTTGTTGTTGAGCTTACAGAGTGGAATTCTATTGAGTCCTCTGGCCGTTCCGAACCTGGGGTCGCGGTATCTGAGCTGGAATCTTTGTTTTCAGCGTGAGTAAAGTCTGTTGTTTTGCCAACAATCACTGCGGGCAATGATTGGGTCACCGCATGTTCAGAGATGGGATTATTTAAGGGGGTCGAGTCACTTCTGGTCTTTTGTCCAGACAAGTAAGTTCGCGCAAGGCCTATAGGGGTTTGCAGAGATTTCAGGCTGCTGTGAGGACTGCCTGTACAATTGTCTGTACATCGGGTACCTGCGGGAAGACTTCCCATCACGACTTCTAACATGCTTGGCCTCCTGCCAATATTGGATATGGGGGTCCTTTGTGGTTTGAGACACTTTCTGGGCTCACAAATTGCCATTTTGGTCAGAATGACTGACTGTCTGGTTAGGTATATAGAAGCAGCGGTCATAAAAACCATGAGCAGTACTGGTTTTCAGGATGAAGCCGCGTATAATTTCGCGGGTTTATCTGAATTATCCGGGGCTTTTCATGTATCAACTGGGCCGAAAGTTGTTATTTTGTCTCTCTGCTGAAAATGCACACGACGTGGCATTAGAGATGATAGGCGCAGGCCAGCGGCTGGGTCTGACCAATGCTTTTGTGCCGACAGTACCTTCTCGTCCCAGAGAAGTGATGGGACTGACATTTGAAAACCCTGTGGGTCTGGCCGCAGGTCTTGATAAAAATGCAGACTGCATTGACGGACTGGGCAGCCTGGGCTTTGGTCATATTGAATTGGGGACAGTGACGCCCCGCCCTCAGCCAGGCAACCCTAAGCCTCGTTCTTTCCGCATTCCGGAACGTCAGGCTCTGATCAACCGCATGGGTTTCAACAACAAAGGCGTTGATCATCTGGTTGAGAATGTTCGCAAGTGCAGTTACCAGGGCATTATCGGTATTAACATTGGCAAGAACATTGATACTCCCGTTGAAGAGGCTGAAAGCGATTACCTGACTTGCTTGAGGAAGGTCTATCCTCATGCCAGTTATATTACGGTTAATCTCTCATCGCCCAATACTCCGGGACTGAGAAAACTGCAGTTTGGTGATGCCCTGAAAAGCCTGCTGGATGCTCTGAAGAAAGAACAGGCTTTGCTGACGGACAAATACGGTCGCAAAGTACCGGTAGCCATCAAGATTGCACCGGATATGAGTGAAGTGGAAATTGCTGACATTGCCCGTGAACTGGTTGCGTATGAACTGGATGGAGTGATTGCTACCAATACCACACTGTCCAGAGATGCGGTGCAGGGGTTGCCAAATGCCGAGGAACAGGGCGGATTAAGTGGTGCGCCATTAAGTGACAGTTCTTCAGAAGTCATTAAATTATTGTCTTCCGAGCTTTCCGGAAAACTGCCTATCATTGGAGTGGGTGGTGTTATGGATGCTAAAACAGCGGCAGATAAAATCAGAGCCGGTGCCAGCCTGATTCAGTTGTATTCAGGCTTTATCTACAAAGGGCCTTCTCTGATTCGTGAGGCAGCAGAAGCGGTTTACTCTTGTGATCATGGCTGAATACTGAGTCTTCTGAGAGACACCATGAGGTGTTCAGACTCAGAATGTTTTGCTCAGCTCATGACCACTTGTGGTAGGAAAGAAGCCCCGGATATCCGGGGCTTATAGGCTCCAATAATAGGATTAGGGTACTCAGAGGAAGGGGGCTTTATTGGCCCGTTGCAGGCCGGAAATACCAATTAAGCCTTCCCAGTTGTCTACTCGACCTTCCCGCCAGCCCGTAAGCCAGGCCTGACGAAGTTGAGGTTCCGTATGAGGGCAGATATCCTTCGAACGTCCAGACGCACCTGTCTGATATCCTTTGGTAAAGGCTCTGTCTGTCATATCCCTTTTTTGTCTTTTCATCATGTGGTACTGCCTCTTGCTGGTTCGTTTATCAATGCCTCCCTGGCACCCTGTTACAGCACTCGGAAAATTCCCTGGTCCGTTCCGGTGTGATAGCTCCGGAAAGCTCCTCGGGTTTCCTGCAACCGGGGAGCTGGGAATAACCCAGAGAGCATACATACAGGGAAAGACTAACGATCTAAGTTCTAACGAAGTTTGATCTGACTGTCGAGAAATCAATCCTAATAAGGATTGAGTTTTTAAATGATTTTGGAATATAGGTTATGAATACGCCTCTTGCTGAGCATTCTCTAGAACTCTTTGCCAGCTGCCCCAAGGGGCTGGAGATATTACTGGCCAGAGAGCTATCCGACATCGGTGCAGAATCTGTCCGGGAAACTGTCGCTGGCGTGAGCTTTACGGGCAGCCTGGAGGTTGCCTATCGCAGTTGTCTTTGGTCTCGGCTGGCCAGCCGGGTTTTGTTGCGGCTCGGTGAAATTAAATCCGATACTAAAGACAACCTTTACCAAGGTGTTGCAACCTTTGAGTGGGATGAACACCTGGATAGCCAGAGCAGCTTCAGAGTTGATTTCACCGGCTCCACACCTGATATAAACCACACGAAATTTGGTGCTCAGGTTGTTAAAGATGCCATTGTTGATCAGCTAAGGAATGAGCATGGCTGGCGGCCTTCAGTGAATGCAGCTAACCCTGATTTGCGCATTAATGTTCATGCCCGTGGGAAAACAGCTTTTGTATCGATTGATCTGTCCGGTCAGAGTCTTCATCAGCGTGGCTATCGTCAGGAGTCTGGTGAGGCGCCATTAAAGGAGAACCTGGCCGCTGCCATTTTGGTGCGTGCAGGATGGCCGGAAATGGCAAAACAGGGCAAGCCCTTGATGGATCCTATGTGTGGAGCAGGTACCCTTCTGATCGAAGGTGCCATGATGGCTGCAGACATTGCGCCGGGATTGCTTCGCGCCCGTTTTGGTTTTGATCGCTGGATGGGTCATGTGCCCAAAGTATGGATGACCGTGCTCGAAGAAGCCCGTGAGCGTCGTCAGCAGGGGCTGGCGGCAATGAACTCTGACATTATTGGCTTTGAAGGTCTCGGATCAGTGACTCATCGTGCCAAGTCGAACTTTGAAAGAGTCGGGCTGGCGAAGCGGATAACCCTACGACAGCAAGAGCTCAAGGATCTGGAAATGGATTCTGCTATAGAGCCTGGTCTGGTGGTTTGTAACCCTCCTTACGGTGAGCGTATGGGAGATGAAGCCAGCCTGGTTTATCTCTACAAACATCTGGGTGAAAAGCTGAAGCAGAGCTGCCCGGGCTGGGAAGCAGGCATTTTTACGGGTACGCCCAATTTAGTGAAAAGTCTCGGCATGGGGCCAAAAAAGAGTTATTCACTCTTTAACGGTGCGCTGCCCTGTAAGCTCTTTCTTTACGAGATACGCAGTCGTGAAGCGAGAGAAGCCGTTTCAGAAAAGCAGGAAAGAAATCAAACAGAGACCCGGTCCGTTACCTTTATCTCTGAAGGCGCCACCATGTTTGCCAATCGCTTGAAGAAAAATCTTAAGCAGATGAGCAAGTGGGCCAGAAAAAACAACATCGAGTGTTATCGACTCTATGATGCGGATATGCCCGAATACGCTGTGGCGGTCGATGTGTATCGTGACTGGGTGCATGTTCAGGAGTATGCAGCCCCCAAAACCATTAATGAAGAGAAAGCTCAGGAAAGGTTAATGGAAGCCCTGGCGGTGACGCCTGAGGTTCTAAGCATACCGGATGAAAATATTGTACTGAAGAGACGTGAGCGTCAATCCGGTTCCAATCAATATGTCAGGCAGGCTGAGCAGCGTCAGATGATGGAAGTCGAGGAAGGCGGCTGTCGTTTATTGGTTAATCTACATGATTATTTGGATACAGGACTGTTCCTGGATCACCGACTGATGAGAATGAGACTTCAGAAAGAGGCTGAGGGTAAGCGCTTCCTCAACCTTTTCTGCTACACCGCGACGGCAACGGTTCATGCTGCCATGGGTGGGGCGGTAACATCCACCAGCGTGGATCTTTCTAATACATACCTGGGTTGGGGGCGAAAAAACCTGGCGTTGAATGGTCTGAGTGAGCGTCGCCACCGTATGGAGCGTGAAGACTGTCTGAAATGGTTGGAAAAGGACACCAACGAGTACGACCTGATCTTTATGGATCCACCTACTTTCTCTAACTCCAAGAAGCTGGAAGGTGTTTTTGATGTCCAGAATGACCATTTTCGGCTGATAGAACTGGCAGTAAAAAGACTGAGTGCAGGCGGTATTCTCTATTTCTCTAACAATTTCCGAAAATTCAAACTGGATGAAAGAGTTGAATCAGAATTTGTTGTGGAAGAGATCACCCGTCAAACCATCGATCGTGATTTTCAGCGCCGCAAAGGTATTCATCGAAGCTGGAAGATTATGCAAAAGTAACTAGCACGATCGTGTAGGTGTTAGGCTTCTGTCGTATTTCGGTATCCCCTTGTCAGAGTGTGCGAATTACAGGTATTGGAACGGCTCTTAATAGGACTTAATAAAAAAGGTCTTTATTTTGACCAACCAAAGAACGAAAGGGAGAGCTCTCAATAAGCTTATGAATAACAGAATATGTTTCTATAAACTTATTGAAATCTCCCCCGCCCTGGGTCTGTCGGACAATTGATTTTGAGTATCAGTCCAACAGATTCCTAAAGATCAGGAAGATCGAAATATACCAGGGATACAGTCATTGACCGTCGCACTCGGAGCAAGGGGATAGCCTTTATATGTCACAATCTTTGAACGTACTAAAACAGCCCAGGCCGTTTTATCTGATTTTCTTTCTTGAGCTATGGGAGCGTTTTGGTTACTACGGACTTCAAGCCATTCTGGCCGTTTATCTGGTGCGTGAGCTGGATATTCCGGAGTCTGAATCATTCATTATCTTTGGTGCCTTCAATGCTCTGGTTTATGGCCTGGTAGCCATTGGTGGCTTCCTGGGGGACAAAGTTCTTGGCACCAAACGAACCATAGTGTTCGGAGCAGTGGTGCTAATGGCCGGTTATGCCATCATGGCCATAGCAGGCAAGGACATCCAGATGGTTTATCTGGCTCTGGGTACGGTTGCTGTGGGTAATGGTCTGTTCAAAGCGAATCCTTCCAGTCTCCTGGCTAAATGCTATGAAGAAGGCGACAGCCGTCTGGATGGAGCCTTCACCATGTACTACATGGCGATCAATATAGGCTCTTTTATTTCCCTGCTGGGTGTTCCTTATGTAGCGGATCATTATGGCTGGAGCGTTGGCTTCATGGTCAGTGCCATTGGTCTGCTGGTGGCTCTGGCTAACTTCTTTATGATTCGTCACTGGGTGGCTGATTACGGTTCTGAGCCAGACTTCAAACCTGTTGCTTTTCAGAAGCTGGCGCTGGTTTTTGTGGGCGTTGTAGCAGCCTGTTTTGCCAGTGCTTTTGTCCTGAATCATCTGGTGATTGCCAATATTCTGCTGGCCATTGTAGGCAGTGGCGTGGTACTGATCTTTCTCAAGGAAATTCTGGCTTCTACCGGTGTTGAGCGTGGCAAGATGATTGTTGCTCTGGTATTGATGCTGGAAGCCATCATCTTCTGGATCATGTACTTTCAGATGCCGACTTCCCTGAACTTTTTCACCATTAACAATGTTGAACATATTGTTTTTGGCTTTGAAATCAATCCGGTCTCTTTCCAGTCCCTGAATCCATTCTGGATCATGGTGGCCAGTCCGTTATTGGCTTACCTCTACAATCGCAGCGGTGTCACCGGTAAAGCCATGAGCATGCCCGTGAAGTTTGCTTTTGGTATGGCTTTGACGTCTATCAGCTTCCTGTTGATTCCTCTGGCAGCTCAATTTGCCAGTGCCCAAGGGATGGTTGCTCCGGGCTGGATCGTGGGTACTTATCTGGCACAGGCTCTGGGTGAGCTGCTGATCAGTGGTCTGGGTCTTGCCATGGTCGCGCAACTGGTGCCCAAGCGTATGCACGGTTTTATCATGGGTGCCTGGTTCCTGACCTCTTCAGCAGCTTCTGTTGTAGCGGGCTATGTGGCAGGTTTCACAACTATTGAGGCTGGTCATGCGGCGACTGCACTGGATACTCTGCCTGTCTACAGTCATTTCTTTGAGACGATGGGGCTGATTGCGGCCGCTGTGGCTTTGGTTATGTTTGTGACGGCGCCCAGGCTGAACAAACTGATGACCTCTGAAGAAGAAGGTCAGGCTGCGCTGGTTACTGCCTGATTGACCTGACCGTTTAGTGATTAGAAAAGGCGACTGTTGAGCACGACAGTCGCCTTTTTTGTTGCCCATTAAAAAGAGTCGTCCTTAATCAACAATCCTCCTCAATTTCTCTGCTCCCAGCCAAAATATGAATAGTCTGTTCTACTCTAATGACTCAACAGCAGAGCCAAAGAAAAGTGGATCCTCCTCTATGTTTGTTCTGCCAATCCAACAGTTAGGTGAACAATGCCCAGATCGTCTCTTCATCTGTCTCTGTTTTTCTGGATTTTGTGCAAATCTGTAGAGGTGCAGGGCACTTCCGTTGAACTTCTGTCTGTTCATTCCGGGGTAATGCAGCATACCCTGGCCATGACATTGCTTGTCGGTCTCGGTGGCTTCTTCCATTCAGACTCTGATGATCCATTCAATGAGAGAGGTGAAGAGACCTTTGGTGAGGACCTGTCCCTGGTCTTGGCTGAACAGGGACATCAATCCATTCAGGTTTCTGTGATAGTTTGTCCCTCTGGTTCACAGACCGGGAGTTCAGAGAAAATTAGGGGAGTGGAGGTATCCTCGGAAGGTTCAAACAGAGGCTCATGCCCTTCCTGTGGTGATGCAGTAGCAGGGCGTTGTTCGGGTATAGCAGGTGCTGGTGGTGAGGAACCTCCTGATGACAATGATAAAGGGGATAAGCCTTTGTCAGCGGATGAGTTCGATGTTCCCGATTTGATCTGTGTTATTTGTGGAGAGGCGTGTCAAAGAAACGGTTTGAGAACCTCTTGCTGCGATCAGCTGGTCTGTGAAAAATGCAGAAATCAATGGCATGAAAGCCGGTGTATGGTCTGCTGCAGCCGGAATAAACCAAAAAGCTATTGTGGTATCAATCGATGTCGTAAAGAGCTTACCGGGTTAGAGCCTGATCAGGTCCAGTCACACCTGTTGCAGGCACATTCACAATCGATTGCCTGTGTGCAGCCATGCTGCCAGCATGTGCTTCCCCTGGGGCAGTCGCTTCCACCTGATCACGCCTTTACTCATCATTCTCATTCGGTGGTGACCGGTCTGGATCATAACAGTGTTGTCTGTAGTTTGAGTTACTGCTGGATGGTGAATGTTCCTGTCAACCAGGTGCAGTCATTACCGGCTGGTGAGCCTTTACCTCAAGGTGCCGTGATGCTTCAGCCTATTGTCGGCATGCTTCAGCCTATTGTCGGCATATTGCCAGTGCAGCACATTGTTTTTGTTTGTGACCTCTGCCAGTTTGTGAGTTATAGCCCTCAGACTCATTCATTTCATATGTACCTGCATATGTTGAATGTCTACAGTCAGGCTTTAGTGATTACCTGTCCCCATGATGACTGCCAATATCAGACTGGGAATATCATGGGGCTGGGTCAGCATTTTCAGAACCACCATATGCTATTTATTTGTCCATTCTATGGTTGTTCCGCTGCTTATAATCAGGAACGTCGTTGTCAGAACCACTTCAATCGATGCCATGGGAAATACGTGGGAGAGGACTAAATCTTTCTGCCTTTGATCCCAGGTGGGCGTTTGTCTTACCCACTTTCTTCTCAGCTATGAGACAGTCCCGGTTTTTTTATCGAACTCTCGGAGCAGCAGGGTGAATACGGTCTTCAGACCCTGCTGATGTGTCTTGTGGCAAGCCGAATGGAACTCATAATTTCATGAGAGTCATCCCTTAACGCTCGCATCGGTGTTCAGTGTCAGTATGCATATAAATATGAACTATTATTTCAGCTCTTTATTCAATAGTTCTGACGTATGAAACCGATTCGCCACTCATTGTTTTCTGCCTGTCTGTTGTTCAGTTGTTGTTTGTTTTTCGCCAGTTCAACACTGGCGGGTCATCTGGAGAGCCTTCAATTCAAGCTTCAAAGAGCCGGGTTGACTGAGCAAGGCAGGAAGATAGGGGAGTTCAAATCTCGATTCCCTGGATTGGTTCTGGTCATCGATCGCTGGTTACCTGCAAGCGTTTCCCCTGAGATCGAAGCTTTACTGGCTAATCTGGTTCTCTATATGGTCTACATGGACAGTCAGCACGGGGTTTTGTCAAGCAATGCGGCCTCACTTGAACAGATTGCCCACGAACAGCTGGTTGCTATTGCGGGAGATAGGGAGTCCAGGCAATTACCAAAAATGACTCAGTTGGAAATATTGTTTGAATTGTTTTTTGTTATCGAATCCTATCGGCTGAGTATTCATAGTCCGGCAGAGAAGGTGGATGACGAGGTATTTAAAGTAGCTTTGGAAAGTTATTTATTGGACAAACCCTACAATCGAGCTCCCTTTGTTGAAATGGAGCAAGAACGCTCTCTGGAACAGATGACGCAACGTTTTAATCTGTTGTCATTGTTGATGATGCTGGCAGGAAGTGGGCGTTCAAGCACCAATGCTCAATTGATTCTTGGTGCTATCAAGTCATTGACTCCTTCGCAGCAGCACACTCTGAGCCAGCGAATTCTGGAGTTGATCATTCTGAGAGGTGATTCCCTTCATGCCTTCCAGCGTTGGCTTGAGTCCCAATTGGAAGCGGGGCGAAGCAGTGGCGATATTTTCTCACAACTACTGGACAACGATGGATCGGTCGAAGGTTTTGAGGCAACCCCGGAAAAAATAATGCCGGATGTCAGGTCTGACTGGCAAGGCCCCAGAACCTATATCCAGCCGTCCTTGATGAAGGATCCCGCCGGTTACGGACGATATCAAAGACCAGCAGAGTCAGGTCGATGGCAAATACCGGATGCTGAAAGTCAGGTTCGTTCCAGAATCCATAAGTTAAAACAGGAGCGTGATGCGCTGATTCAAGGGGCAGATAAAGAAGAACCCGATTGGTTTCCGGGAGCAGTACCCGTATCGAACAGAGCGTTGATGGATGAAATCATAAAAATCTTGAAGTTTCTGGAGAGCGGAGAGGTGAAAGGGGATCCTGGCAAGCTTCATGGTGAGTTGCTGAGTCATTTAGAGCGACTGAATCAGGCCTATCCATCGAAGCAGAAGTTCAGCGACAGAATTAATGCCGTAACAAAAGCGGGAGCTAGAAAGCGTTTTACTGAAAAGCAACAGGTTTATAGCAACAACAAGGACGATGCTAGACAGTCAGCAAGGGATCATTCTGCGCAATATGATTATGAGTTAGCGCTTCTGAGAATAAAGCTGACAGCAATGCGGCTACAGAGAGGGCAAGGTCGTGTGGTGGATCTGAGTGAGACCCAGCTCTATGCCCAGGATTTGAAATCTTTGAGAATGCAGTCGCAGCATCATGGGCGTCGTTTTGGAACATTGACGGCTCAGCAAGAGAGAGAAATCTCGGAGCTGTGTACCCATTGCAGAAATATAATGAGGACAGAAGAGGGTCAATATCTTGATCTTCGAACAGAGCAGTGGGAAACATTACCTGAGCCATACCGTGAAGCTGCAAGCAAGATAATGGACTATATCATTCAGCGTTTTAAACAACTGCCAATGCCTGAACGTTCTGGCCAGGCTGCAGAAGCCCCTTTTCTAGAAGATCAGACAGCAGATAAGTCTGTTTTTACTGAGCCCCATTTGCTCAGTGATGCATTCAACCGGCTTAAACGATCTGATACGCCTAATGAACCATCTTTGTTGCCCGCTGGTGTCTGCCGTTGCCCTGTGGCCAAAGATAACTATTGCTTTTACCAGGCTCTGACAACAGCCATGGAGCTGGGAATAACGGGAGAGGCTCTGTTTCAGCAAATTGTCCTGCTGGCCCAGAATACACTCACTGAATTTCCTCAAACCCTTTCACTACTCAATAGTATTCTGGCTAATAGTATGAGTACTGTGGAGGAGCTGGCGGCCCTCGCATTTGTTGAGTATGCAGGGGTTCAGATGTGGGGGCATACCGGTATGTTACCGTTAATTGCCTGGTGGTTTGGTTCATCTGTGCTGGTCACCACGCCTGCCACCTGGGAAGGTAACGGAGCACTGCTGTTTCTGGCTGATGGTACCTGGGAGTTTGTACAGACTGAAGCGGGAGGGGGATTACACACAGTAGAAATACTTCAGACCATGTTTCCATCCCTGGCTGTGATCGAGAACGCCGACAATCACTGGAGTGTTCTCAGGGTAGAGAATGTAGCCAGATACCGGCGTCGCTGAATTATTGTTTGCTGGTGGAGTCAGCCGCTACAGCAGTTGGCTCTGCCTTTTTGAGGTTAGGATGAACAACGGTTCGGAGCACCGTTTTGTCTTCAAAATAAACTGTCATGTCCTGGTATCTCCATTGGGTGATGACAGGCTTGCCGACAGTTTCAGTCACATCCGGTGCTCCCAGACGATCCTTGACCGATTGCATGCTCTGTCCTCTTTCCGGCAGCAAAACAGTACTTCGCAGCTCAGCCGACTGACTGCCAACGGGCACAGAGAGGGTGTCACCTTCGACGGCAGAAGCTTGCAGGCTGAGGCTTGAGAGACCCACTAAGGTCATGGAAAGGGTCAGAATCGGTGCTGATAATAAACGGTTCATGGCAGTCATACTTTCTTCTTCTCATGGACTTAATGCAGAGCGCTATTCTTGCTCAGGCTCCTGCAGAGTTCAGCTCCGTGGCTCCTGTTATAGTTATTGGAGACTGTGGCTTTTGCAAGAAAATGCAAACAGCCTTATTCGTACCGGGCTGTTGGGGTTATAATAGCGGACTTAGCAACCATTGACTCCTTAAAAATTCTAAATGTTCAGACCATTACCGTTTTTTATCGGCCTGAGATATACCCGGGCTAAACGAAGGAATCACTTTATTTCCTTTATTTCATTAATGTCGATGGTGGGGTTGACCCTGGGCATCTGCGTTCTGATCATTGTCATGTCGGTCATGAATGGTTTTGACCGGGAATTGAAACAGCGAATACTGGGGATGGTTCCCCATGCCACGATTACTTCAGCGTCCGGTGGAATGCAGGATTGGCAGGACATTCTTGATCAGGTTTCTGAGCAAGAAGGTATTGTTGCTGCGGCTCCTTTTGTGGATGGTCAGGGTATGCTGGCCAGTGGCAGTCAGGTTCGGGGTGCCATGGTTTATGGTATTGATCCGGCCTTTGAAGAAAAAGTCTCTATTGTTAACCAGCATATGACTCAGGGATCTCTGGAGAATCTGAAACCCGGAGAGTTCGGCATAGTGCTGGGTGAGCTCATGGCTCAGTATCTCGGAGTCACTGCAGGTGACAAAGTCACCATGGTTCTGCCCGAAGCCAATGTGAATCTGGCTGGCGTTTTCCCCAGACTCAAGCGTTTTACTGTGGTTGGCATCTTCTCCGTTGGAGCTGAAGTGGATGGCAGTCTGGCTTATATCAACATTCAGGATGCCGCTCGGTTTATGCGAGTATCGGAAGGTGTTGAAGGCATTCGCTTGAAAATGGAAAACCTGTTCGAAGCGCCGAAACTGGCCTGGGATGTTGCCACCCAGCTGCCCGGGCGTTACTACGTGCAGGACTGGACCCGTACTCAGGGACAACTGTTTCAGGCTATCCAGATGGAAAAGACCATGGTAGGCCTGTTGCTGACATTAATTGTTGCTGTTGCTGCTTTCAATATTGTTTCTACCCTGGTCATGGTGGTAACCGACAAGCAGTCTGATATTGCTATTTTGAGAACACTGGGAGCCAGTCCAAAAACCATTATGGGCATCTTTATGGTACTGGGCTCTTTGATCGGTGTAGTGGGAACATTATTGGGGGTAGTGCTGGGTATTATTGCCGCCTTGAATGTTTCTGAGATTGTTTCTGGCCTTGAGTCCCTTCTGGGTATCCGGTTCCTAAGCCCGGACGTTTATTTTATCAGTTACCTGCCTTCTGAGTTGCAATGGCGCGATGTTGCTGTCATCAGTATTGCAGGTCTGTCCATGAGTTTCCTGGCGACCCTGTATCCAGCCTGGAGAGCCTCTAAAACCCAGCCAGCAGAGGCGCTTCGTTATGACTGACACCATGAAAGCTGTTTTGGAATGCAAAGCACTTGCCAAGAATTTTGATGAAGGCCCTGAAAAGCTGCAAGTACTGAAAGACGTCAACTTACTGGTTGGGCCCTCGGAAAGGGTGGCGGTTGTTGGCAGTTCCGGTTCAGGAAAAACCACGTTGCTGCAATTGCTGGCAGGTCTGGATAGTCCTTCTTCGGGTGAGATCAGAGTCTGTGGTCATGAGTTGGCAGCAATGAAAGATGCCCATCAGAATGAGCTGAGGAATCGTCATCTTGGATTCGTTTATCAGTTCCATCATCTGTTGCCTGAGTTTACTGCTCTGGAAAATGTCTCCATGCCCCTGTTGCTGAGGAAGAAAACTTCCATCAAGCAGGTCAGGGAAAGAGCCGAGCAACTGCTGGATGCGGTCGGACTGGCGGCAAGAGCTCGACATAAACCGGCAGAATTATCAGGAGGGGAGCGCCAGCGTGTAGCCATAGCCAGAGCCTTGGTTTCAGAGCCTGACCTGGTATTTATGGATGAGCCTACGGGTAACCTGGACCCTACTACTGCAGAAAGGGTGCATGGTTTGATGGAATCCCTAAGTAAAGAGTTAACCACCAGCTTTATTGTGGTGACTCATGATATGAATCTGGCCAGGCAGATGGATCGGGTATTTCGTCTGGAGTCAGGCACACTGATCATCGATTCCTGATTCCTCTGATTACCTCTATCAGCCGTCTTTTACTATAAAGGGCGGCTGTCGTTTTCTGCAGAGTTACTTCCTACTGCGGCTTTTCCAGAAAGTCCTTTTCGATGCTGTCTCCTCTTGAGGTGCTGGAACTTGATTCCAGTACCAGTGGATCGCTCTGACTCCTCTCATGATATGCATGGGTGGAAGTTGAGGGAAGGAGTGGGCACGTCATACCTGGAAGCAGTGGTAACAGTGGCACCGTAGGGCATGTGTCTGTAGAAGGTTCAATGGTATAAACGGTTTGATCCTCTCTTTCCATAGAAAGATCTCTATGTGGGGATCTTCTCAGGCTCCTGTGGGAGTTTTGTGCAATAGCCATTGGGTAGCTAGGTAATACGGCTCCGGTAGGATATTGACGTGCCAATTCATTGAGAGCGGTATCTGACATTGATCGGGAAAACCTTGGGGGGGTGGGATCTGCTTCCAAATGGACGGATGAGCGTTCTGAAGGGGTATTTTCGTTACTGTTTAACCGGATCAGGGTAGCCAGGGCCTGTTCCCAGGTTATTAATGGGTTTTCCGGGGAGTCCGGCTGGCCATCAGGCATCTCCAGCGCCTGCATCAGGTCAATGTTATCTTCTTTAATATCGTAAACCCAGGAAAGGCCCGTTGCTCTCCAGATTCTGTCGGTGCCTTGAACAAACTGGCCCATGACCCAGAGGCCTCCGATGCTGGGTCGCTTCCTGGAAGCAACATCACCCATTGCCCAAGGAGGAGGTGCAAATTCGGGGAAAGGAGACTCATAAATAAAGTCCACTTCAGTTGAACCAATGGTACGACTGAGTAGTAGTCTAACGTCTTCCTGAGACGCAACGGCATGTTCCAGTTCACTCTCAAGATTATTCATTATGAAAGTGTAGGCGTCATTGCCCAATGCCTGGGTGGAGGCGAAGGCAAGGGACTGGGCCAGGGCCGGGTTAGCAGAAAGATAGAGGTCCACATAATCCAGAAAGCCCTGAATCAGTCGGTACTGGGCCACACTGTCCATACTGGTATCAATGCTGTTGGGTCGGGCTTTGGGTTTGCTGTTGAAGCGTAAGCTCTTTGATCTTTCCCGGGTTAATGGCTTGCTGCCAGCTGGGGTTATATCGATCAGGTGAGACCGGATGGAAGAGATGGCCTTCTTGTTGTCATAAAAGACAATAGTCTTGTCTCCAACCGTCACACTGAGAAACAGATTCGATCGAATCAAATCTCTGATGATCTGTCCCTGCACTTTTTTTTGTCTCTCTGTCTGTGCTGCAGATGCCTCTCCTGTCACTGCGAGACTGTGTTCTGGATGAGTCAGGACTCTCAGGTCGTCGGATTTTTCCAGGGTATCCTGCAGAGATGCTCCCAGCGCCCCTGTATCCTGGTGTGGTTTTGCTGCGGTGGGTTCCGATGGTGTCTCAGTGACATCAGAGGAGCACAATAAAACTTTGTCATTTTGTCTTACCATGCAGCGTATGGGTGTTGAGGGGCCGTTATCAGCATGGCTAATAAAAACAGTGACGCCATTCTGTTCCAGTTCTCCCTGTGAGGGGTAGCTCACTCTGTCTGCGGGTGAATGATGGCGGCCGGACTCAGGCTGATTGCTTTTGAGATGCTCGAGAATTTGATCAAAAGTCTCCACTGGCAGGTTTCTGGCCAATTGGGTTACCAGAAGCCCCGGGCGATCTTCGAAGACGGTGTAGTCTATGAGTTGCTTCAAGAGTGCCAGCTTGGCCAGCGCAACTCTGCGATTGAAATCATCCGGAATGGGACCTGCGATGGGTGTGTTGAGCAATTCAAGATAAGCTTCTCGCAAACGCTTTAATGTGGTGAACATGATCAGAGTCTGGCTGGGGACTCTCAGGGAGAATGGAGGTTCGCGTATCGACTGGTGAATGGCCTCGTAGCAGTTTTCAATAAAGGTGCTGAGGCTCTCTGGACCAATGACGTCTACGAGAAAGTGCCTTAACATGCGGTATAAATTATAATTTGGTGTTATGCCCATCAACAATCTGGCCATCTCATAAGTTTCGGGTCTGTGACGGAAAGATTGACGGGGGTCAACCATCACAGCATTTGTGGCTTCTGAGTGGGGTGGTGGAGGCGTGTCCTGGGGATGTTCCTGTCTACGAGCGTTTTCTTCGTCTTTGTCATGTTTGTTGGATTTTTGACTGGATTGTTGACTGGATTGTTGACTGGATTGTTGACTGGTTTTTGTTTTTTTCGTTTCTTGGCTACTGCTGAGTTTGGTGGGTTCTTTTGAATCGTCTTTGTCGGCATCAGAAGGTTCCGGAAAAGACCCTGTCGTAACGGACTGAGAGGAATTAAGAGCATCTGCCAGCACCCTGGCTTCATTCATTTCCAGTGCAGTGGAAAGGATTGTCTGTAACTCTGGAAACGCCTCAACCTGGATCTGTTGGCCTTCTGCAAATGGTTGATTGGGATCAACGACCTCAATGCTATAACCCTCATCTCGTTCCTGAATCCGCAAATATCTGCGGATCAGGTAGTCAGTGCGATCAGCGATAAGGTTTTGTCTTCTGACCTGTTCTATTTCTTCAGGCGTGGGCAGCCTGCCAAATTCTCCAAGATCATCGGCCATCAGGATGGTCACCAAATCTATGAGTATTCTTCGATAGTCGCCTGATGCATTGGCAGCCATGAATTGTAATTGCATCAGTTCTGCATCTCTCTCGGCTTTAGTGGGCTGAGTGTGAATATCAGGCAGCAGATTCAACTGTTCCTGTAGCCAGGGGTCTTCCAGCATGCTCTGGGTCAGATTGCTGATATGGATCTGGTCTTTGATCGAGGTTTCTGCCAGGAAAAAGTGAGCCGCTTGCCCCTCATTTTGAGTGAAATAAATATGAAGGCTAACAGGAGTGCTGACGGGGTGGCTTTCTTCGTCCTCATGTTGTTGGGCAGGGTTTTGCAGAAAAGGAGGCTGTATTGCGACAAGGAAATCCGTCATTAATAAGGCGAAGTTTGAGCGTGGGTTGAGTTTCACTAGGAGTTCATTGGGGAGTTGATAACGCTGAGTTTTGATAGGGTTTTTCCAGATGTTTGGTTTGAGGCGTTTTGGACCGGGGTTGTCAGGTGCATCAGGTCTGCTGCCTGACTTAAATGGCTTTAAATCTTTCGGTGAGGGTTTGAAGTCAGGGCTGACAGGTTTTCGGCTTACCCTGATTGAGTCAGCTTCATTGGATAAATCAGGTCGGAGGGGGTAGGGAGGTGATTTGAGGCACAGCAAGCTGCTTTTGGAGATCAGGTCCATGATCAGAAAAAGCGATCGACCCAGGTAGACTTTCAATGGAGCCGTTTGACGATCAAGGTAGTGTTCTTCTGGCTGGGTCATGAGCAAGCCAGATTTTCGGCATTCATAGTGTTGAGTTTCAAACAGACTTTCACTCAATGCTGAGTGTGCGGGGAAAGAAGCAGTAAATGATAGGCAGGAAAGGAGAACTATAAGAGACCAAACGGCACATAATCTCATGCTGCTTCTTGCCTTAGGTAAAGGTAAGGACTCATTAATATAGCAGTGCTTTCAACGCTTTCTTTTTTCTTGCAGCAGAAACATCCATTTTAAGTATACGGGGGAGGGGAAAGGGTCTTGCAGAAACTGCACTTCCATAGAAGTGCAGTTCTGAAAGTACATATCAAGCGTCGTTCATATACTGGCTTGGATCAATGTAGATTCCCAGCGAGCGCTTATCGATACGCTTTTCTTTACCCTGTTCTTTATAGCGGAAGATGACAGTGTCTCCTTCGCTGACATCGAGCGTCTTGTCGGCGGAGAGATACTTATATTCATCGCCAGATACAGTCAATGTATGAATGTAATAATCGGGCATACCCAGCCAGTCACTGTGTGGGCCTTCGGTGCTGATGTTCTCAAGCTCACCGCGACCTTCCAGCTTTGGCTTGCGCTTTTGGAAGCTTCTTTGCATGGCAGTATTTGGATTACCGAGGATTCTAAAAGAGTTTTTCGAAAGGTGAGCGCTTTAACTCATTCCGACAACTATAGGAAGACCGCGTCCTCCTGTCCATAGCAATAGAATGAAAATGTCGCATTTCGAGTGAATTTCAGTCATTAAACGCTATGAACAGGTTTGTAGTCAAAAAGTTACTGGGTTGGAATAATAAAAATTAATACCCACGTTATGAAAGGTAAGCTTCTCAGTAGTGCTAAGACTTCTTGCAAAGTGAGCGTTTTCGACGCTGCCGCCAGTGATGAATGACATTCCATCGCCAGTAAAGTCTGATCAGCAGATAACCAAGAAAACCGCCAATAACACCGGTAATCAATGACCCTAGATACAGGGGTTTCCAGATTCTTGCCAACTCAACACCAACACCATGCACCGTGAGCTCGAAGGATGTTTCGCTGACAGGAACGTCCAGAATGTAACACCCCACCTTATAGGTGAAGTAAAAGATGGCTGGCATGGTGACCGGGTTGGTGATCCAGACCAGTGCTACGGACAGGGGCAGGTTGCAACGGAATATGACCGCCATAGCCGCAGCGACCACCATTTGAAAAGGAATGGGGATAAAAGCACAGAATACGCCCACAAAAAAAGCGCTGGCTGCTGAACGTCGATTCAGGTGCCAGAGGTTGGCATCATGAATAGCACTGCCTAGAAACCGCAGGTGACGGTTACCCTTGATGGTTCCTGGATCCGGCAGGTAGCGTTGTATCAGTTTCCTCGCCATGTCCCTTAACTGTACTCTTTTCTGATCTGAGACTGATTTCAGTCTGCAGTGTAGAGAGGCCGTTCTACCGATAGTGAAGCCGATGTCATGGTTCACATCTGCAAAAAGGGTCTTCTCCGGTTGTTTTGATCAGGCAATCTTGTGCGCATTTATTATGAAAATGCTGCCAGTTTCCCGTTTGCTGTCAGGCAGCATGCTTTGTTCATGGCTACGTGAGAACAGTGTAGATTGTAATTCTCACTTCACAAATCACTCAGCCTGTCACAGCTCTGCAGGGTCAGCTGGTTGTTAATCATCAAACCAGCCTACCTGCCTGCCAGCATAATCCAAACTTGATGACTATGCTGTGAACCGGCCCTGCGAACCAAACTCACACGAGCCAGGCTTGTTCGCACTCTTTAAAAAGCTTGACATTATGCACTTATAAAATGAAACACACTATTCATCTTCCCACAGGCTACTGTAGCTACTTACTGGGAATAGTGCTGACTGTGCTGTTTCCGGTTATTCCAGGCGAAATGTCTATCAGGGTTATCGGCGTTTTGGGAGTGCTGTTGATTATGACAGGACTGCTGCCAGCCATCATAAAGGCTGAAACTGTCCAAGTCACTGTGTCAGGTGCATTAAAACAGCTCGATAGGTCGTGCAGATTTTTCTACAGCCATGGGAGACACAGTGGTGTTATGCCGGGTGGCAGCATTTTCCAGTGTCGTATTTCCATAATGATCCTGTTTTATCTGGGTCTGGTGCTGGTCGGAATCTTTACAGGACTTTTACATGCTGAAGGGCTTCAGAAAAGCTGGTTAAGTAAAACCTATGAAAGTAGGGCTATCACAGTAACAGGCTACATTTCTGATCTGCCTGGTTATCACCAGTATCTCACGCGCTTTGATCTCAATGTGAAAACATTGGAGGGAGGCCATCCAGGTCATCTGAAAAAGATTCGATTGAGCTGGTATCAGGCACCAGATATCCAGGCCGGGGAATTATGGCAGTTTCAGATTCGGATTAAACACCCCCAGGGGAATCGAAGTCCCGGTGCTTTTGATAGAGAGGCCTGGGCGGCACGGGAGCATATTCAGGCCACAGGCTATGTTAAAGCCGGTGAAAAAATAGCAGCGGCTGAAGGGGGCAGCTATTTCAGAAGTCGTTTCAGGGAGACTGTGCGGCAATGGCTCTATGAGCATTGCAGTGAGAACTCAGCTGGCTTGTTATCGGCATTACTGATAGGTGATAAATCTGGAATTTCTCAGCAGCAGTGGCAATGGTTGAATCAGTCAGGAACCACTCATCTGATGGTGATTTCCGGTCTGCATATTGGCCTTATGGCGGCATTGGGTTTCTGGTTGGTGATGTTGTTGGCGCGAGCTGGAGTGGTGCCGCTGCGAAAGATTATTTTACCCCGGTATGCTGCCGCTGCAGGATTGCTGTTTGCTTTTGCTTATGCCTTTACGGCGGGTTTTTCAGTGCCGGTTCAAAGAGCGCTGGTTATGACGGGCCTGACATTGTCAGGACCACTGCTGGGCATCAAGGCACGACCGCTTACTTTGTTTTTACTGGCTCTCTGTGTCGTATTGTCTATTGAACCTCTGGCAATTACCAGTGCCGGTTTCTGGTATTCCTTTTCGGCTGTGGGCATTTTGCTTTACGGTTGTTGTGGACGAGTTTTCATGAGAGCAGAAGACGAAGTCTGGATTGGAGATAAACAAAGGTTCTGGCTTAGACCTCAATGGCTGGTCTTTCTGATGCTGGCTCCGATGTTGTTATTCAATCAGCAATCGGTATCCCTGCTTTCTCCGCTGATTAATTTAGTCGCTATTCCAATAATGGGTCTGTTGGTAGTGCCTGCTGCATTTCTTGCCCTGGTGTTGCAGCCGCTGTACAGCCCAGCTTCTGCGGGGATACTTCATTTACTGGATGCAGCCTTCAGGTTCTGGGATCTGGGGCTGGCTGCCGTCTCGTCGGTGCCTGTCTTTATACCTGTTGTGAACATCGGGCTGATACCACTCATTCTTATAGCTTGTGCTGTATTGATTCTGGCCGCGCCTATAGCGCTTGGGTTAAGGATTCTCGTACCTTTTCTACTACTGCCTCTGTTTTTTCCGGTTAACTCTGATCTTGAAACGGGCGAAGTTAAAGTGGCCGTACTGGATGTCGGTCAAGGTGTGGCCGTTCTGCTGCAAACTCGTCAAAACACGTTGTTGTACGATACCGGGGTGGGCTCCAGGGGCCGTTTCAATTCGGCGAACGGGATCATTGTTCCTTATCTTAATCGTTCAGGGATTAATCAAGTTGATCGGGTCATGATTTCTCATGGGGACAGCGATCATTCCGGTGGGCTTGAAGAGATTCATCAGCGATATCCAGCGGCTGATGTTATAGCGGGTTCCAGTGTCGCAGGTTTTGAGGGACCAATGAGTCCATGTCTGCCTGGAATGAGATGGTATTGGGATGGTGTGGAGTTTGCTGTTTTGTCAGGCAGCCGGCTGGCTGTCTCTAATAATGAGCGTTCCTGTGTGTTGAGAGTGACGGCAGGTAATCAGAAGCTGCTTTTGACCGGTGATATTGGAAAAAAGACCGAATCCTATTTACTCAATCAGTCCATCAATCTTGAGGCTGATTATCTGTTGCTTTCTCACCATGGTAGCCGTTTTTCTGGCTCTGAGCGTTTTCTGGCTCAGGTGAATCCCTCGCAGGTTATTGTTTCAACAGGGTATCAAAATCCATTTGGGCACCCTGCACGGGAAACGGTTGATCGTATTGAGAATCTTGGGGCAGCATTTTATGACACGGCGACATCCGGCACGCTGAGTTTTGTTCTGGGGAGAGGGTTTAAGGGTGTGGAAAGGTATAAAAATCAACAGGCTAGATACTGGTGGCGCTGAGTTGTGATCAACAGCTCAATATTTGCACCAATCCCGATTGTTTTTGTATCGTTGTCAGCAATATTGCGGTTGATACGCATGTGTCCGTGGTCAAAAACCGATGCACTATGATACAGTCATTCCATCAAACAGCCTTAGGGGCTGTTGAGGTTTTTTTTGCGGCTCAGTGCTACCGAAAAGCGGTCATGTACAAGGCAAACCGAGGAAGGCGTAGTTTATCTACGTCAACGAGGTTTAACGTTGTACGATTGCATGGATGCAGGAGTTAGAGCAACGCAGGAGCAGTTGCCGGGAAGGCCGCTTTTCGGAGCATCCGGAGGACAGTTCCTGGAGCATCCATGACTGCGTTCCAGTAGTTTGAAAGACGTTAAGTATTCCCTCACTACTGCGCCTGGTCCTGAATGCTCCAGGAACTGCTGAGCGCGAAACAAAACCACAGCAGCCCCTAACAGAAGTACTCTGTACTGATCAGTTTTTCAGGCTTGGTACTCTCATAGAAACTTGGAAGGGAAGGTGCTGTGTTCGAGTTGGTGAAATCCGGTGGTTGGCTGATGCTGCCAATCCTGCTTAGTTCTGTCATTGCCTTGGCGATTATTTTTGAGCGTCTCTGGACACTCAGGCCGTCGCGTATTGCACCCAGAAATACTTTGTCTCAGGTCTGGAAGTGGATCAAGAATAATGATCTGGACAGCAAGAAAGTCAGTGGCCTGAAAGATGGCTCACCTTTGGGTGAAATCCTGGCGGCAGGTATCAGTAATGCCCGCTATGGGCGCGATATCATGAAAGAAAGTATTGAGGAGCAGGCCGGCAGAGTCATTCATGAGCTGGAACGTTATCTCAATACTCTGGGAACCGTTGCTGCCATTGCCCCTTTAATGGGTCTGTTGGGTACCGTTATTGGTATGATCGATGTGTTTACTGTGATCATGCTGGAAGGCACCGGTAATGCCGGAGTGCTGGCAGGTGGCATATCCAAGGCTTTGATTACCACTGCAGCCGGTCTGACGGTTGCAATTCCGACTTTGATCTTTCACCGTTACTTTACCCGTCGTGTGGATGAACTGGTTGTGACCATGGAGCAGGAAGCCACCAAGCTGGTGGAAGTGCTTCAGGGAGAGCGAAAGCTTAAAGACCGCGAGGGCAAGTGATGAAGTTTCGTCGCCAGTCCCGTGAAGAGGTCTCGCTGAACCTGACGCCGCTGATTGATGTGGTCTTTCTGTTGCTGATCTTCTTTATGGTCTCGACTACCTTCACCAAGGAGACCCAGCTGGCCATCGACTTGCCAGAAGCCAGTGGTGAACAGCGAGAGTCTGTAGAGAAAACACAGGTAGAAATTACCATCAGCCGAGAAGGCGATTTTGCGGTGAACGGCAAATCTCTGGTGAACAGTAGTCTGGATACCCTTAAGAATGCACTGGCCAAAGTCAGTGAAGGTGACTCCGCTTTGCCGCTGATTATCACTGCTGATGCCAAGACGCCTTATCAGTCGGTAGTGACTGCTATGGATGCTGCGGGTCAGCTGGGCTTTGCCAATTTGAGTATGACGACCCGAAAACCTGTAGAATCAGAACAGTAATGGTAAGCTAGCCTGTATAGCTTGTTACCTGAATCATGAAAATGACTACAGAGCCCGAAATGGCGGCATTTTCATAGTAAAATAAACGCAGTCTCTTTAGGCTGCGTTTGCCATTATATTACTGAGAGAGTGACTTACCCCTCATGGAAAGCAAGGAATCTCGTCGTTGGCAGACAGTACTCAGCGACTCGGTTCTCAACTCATGGTACGGCAGTGGGTTCTGGACCCGTATGCTGCTTCCCCTATCTTTCTTGTATGCCCGAATTGCCCGAAATCGTCGGGTAAAACTGGAGTGTTCAGAGCGCTGGCAATCTCCTGTACCCATCATTATTGTTGGAAATATTACGGTTGGTGGAACGGGAAAGACGCCTTTTGTTGCTAGTCTGGTCGCCCGATTACAGCAACAGGGCTTCAAGCCAGGTATTGCCAGCCGTGGCTTTGGGGCTGGAAAAGACATCCACTTGCCTGCCCAGGTGTTACCTGAATCGGATCCGGCTCTGGTCGGGGATGAGCCGGTGATGCTGGCTCAGCAGCTGAATATTCCGATTATGGTGGACCCGGATCGGGTTTCTGCGGCCAAAGCGCTGATTGAGCAGAAAGGCTGTGATCTGGTGATCGCTGACGACGGCCTTCAGCATTATAATCTTGATCGGCATATTGAGCTGGTGGTTATTGATGGCCAGAGAATGCTGGGCAATGAGCTCAGCCTGCCAGCAGGACCTTTGCGGGAGCCTCCTCAAAGGCTGCGCGAGGTGGATCAGGTATTAATAAACGGTGAGCCTTCCAGAAGGCTGGATTGCGATTTCGATAGTTTTTCCCTTAAGCCTGATGTGCTTAAACCTGTCAGTGGCCAGAATATCGGTCAGCCTCCAGCCTCAGGAAAAGTGCATGCCGTGGCAGGCATAGGCAATCCCGGTCGCTTTTTCAGAACGCTGGAAGGACTTGGATACGAAGTTATTCCACATCCTTTTCCCGATCATTATGCGTTTGGAGAAGAGGATTTTCAGTTTCGGGATGATCTACCCATTATCATGACGGCTAAGGATGCAGTAAAATGCTCTTCTTTCGCAGAATCCCGCTTCTGGTTTCTGCCGGTTCAGGCCAGAGTGCCTGAGGCGGTATTTGAACGAATTCTGAAACTGATTGAAACTAAAGGGCCGCAAAGTCGGTCAGATAAGGATACCCATGGACAAGAAGCTGTTTGAGATTCTGGCCTGTCCCCACTGCAAGGGCGATCTGAAATACGATAAGTCAGCGGCTGAGCTGATTTGTCGCCCCTGTGGTATGGCCTATCCAATTCGTGATGGTATTCCTGTCATGCTGGAAAACGAAGCTCGTACCCTGACTGCCGATGAGCGATTAGAGGGAGGCGAGGCGGCACCTTCCCAAGAGGAACCTTCTGCCTGATGAGTGTTTCCACAGCCCCGTTTACTGTTGTTATACCTGCTCGTTTCAGCTCCAGTCGTCTGCCAGGCAAGCCTCTGGCTGATATTTGTGGCAAACCCATGATTCAGCATGTGTATGAACGTGCCTGTGAAAGTCAGGCGACCCGCGTCATTATCGCTACTGATGATGAGCGTATCATCAAGATGGCTGAAAGTTTTGGAGCTGAGGCCTGTATGACTCTGGCGGGTCATCCCTCTGGAACCGATCGCCTTCAGGAAGTCACACGCCTTTATGACATGGGTGATAACGAAGTCATTGTTAATGTTCAGGGTGACGAACCTCTGATCCCGGCAAAAGTGATTGACCAGGTGGCCAGCAATCTTATGCAGGCAGAGTCAGCCGGTGCAGCAACACTTTCTGAGCCAGTTCGCAACCGGGAAGATCTGTTTAATCCCAGTGTGGTGAAAGTAGTGACGGATCGTGAAGGTTTTGCCCTTTACTTCAGTCGTGCTCCGATGCCCTGGGCCAGAAATGAGTTTTCCGCAGGTGGAGGTTCACTGCCGGAAGTTGATATTTTCAGGCGCCACATTGGTATCTACGCCTACCGTGTCAGTCTGTTGAATCAATATGTGCAATGGGATCAGAGCCCGATTGAATCGATAGAGTCGCTTGAACAGTTGAGACTGCTTTGGAACGGGCATCGTATTCATGTAGCTGATGCCATGGAAACACCGCCGCATGGGGTTGATACCGAAGAGGATCTCAACGCTGTCAGGGCCCTCATGGAAAGCAGACTAGCTGATATTTCCTGAGTGACAGTCAAACAAGGGTGAAAATGGAATGATTAAAGTACTCTTTGTCTGTCTGGGTAATATTTGCCGTTCTCCTACGGCTCACGGTGTTTTTGTCCATCAGGTTGAGCTGGCTGGCTTATCAGATCGGATCGAGGTGGACTCGGCAGGAACCAGTGGCTGGCATAAGGAAGCAGAGCCCGATGGGCGTTCCATGAAGGAAGCCGCCCGCCTCGGCTATGACTTGTCTTTTATTCGATCCCGCCAGGTTGATATCTCCGACTTTGATGAGTTCGATTATGTGCTTGCCATGGATGAGAGTAATCTCAGTGATCTGCTGGCTATGTGTCCGCCTGAGCACCGTCATAAAGTGCAACTCTTTCTGTCCTTCAGTAATGTTTCCGAGAGTGAAGTCCCTGACCCCTACTATGGTGGAGCGCAGGGTTTTTCGGATGTACTCTCCCTGGTTGAGCAGGGCGGGCAGGCATTGCTGGAGCACATTCAAAATCATGCCCAGAGTGAATTGCGGTAGTTCATGAGAATGCTTGAAAATTATTCCCTCGAAGCCCTGAATACGTTTGGTTTCAGGGTCAGTGCCCGCTATTTTGTTGAAGCTAATTCGGTTGAAGATCTTCGGGAGGCTATTCGCTTTGCCGCTGAGAAACAGGTTCCGATTGTACCTCTGGGTGGGGGCAGTAATCTGGTGCTAAGTGGTGATCAGGATGCTTTGTTTGTTCATGTGAATATCCATGGCAAAAAGATCACCTCTAGAAATGATGATCTTGTCTCTATAACCGCAGGAGCGGGTGAGAACTGGCATGAGTTTGTTCGTTGGACTCTGGGTGAGCAGGCTTATGGACTTGAGAACCTTTCCCTGATTCCGGGTAATGTCGGTGCAGCTCCCATTCAGAATATTGGTGCCTATGGTGTTGAGATCAAGGATTACTTCCACAGCCTGGAGGCTCTGGACCTTCAATCGGGAGCATTGAAAACCTTCACCCTTGAAGACTGTCAGTTTGGCTACCGGGATTCGGTGTTCAAACATTCAGTCCGAGATCGCTTTATTATTACTTCTGTCACGTTTTCGCTGGCGGAAAAACTGTCGCCAAAGCTCGATTATGGCCGTTTAAAGCAGGAAGTTGAGCAGCGCTCAGGTGAGTGTTCTGACGCTTTTACGATCAGTGAATCTGTCTGTGATATCCGCATGGAGAAACTGCCCGATCCGCTGGTGTTGGGTAATGCGGGAAGCTTCTTTAAAAATCCTGTTGTGGATGAGTGTCTGTTGAGAAAATTACAGACAGATTATCCGGATGTTGTGGCTTATCCCTTTGAGGGGCGCTGGAAGCTGGCAGCGGGATGGTTGATAGACCGTGCAGGTCTTAAGGGCTTCCGTCAGGGGGCTGTAGGTACCTTTAATAAGCAGGCGCTGGTACTGGTTAATCATGGTGGTGCCAGCCCGGATGATCTGCTGGGGTTGGCGCATCACATACAGAATGTGGTTCATAATCGGTTTGGTGTCGAGCTGGAAATCGAGCCACGAGTCTACTGACTTCCTTTTTACCTTCAAATGATCAGCAGAGTGCCGGTTTTCTGGCATTCTGTTTCCCTTCTTTTTGTAAAGAATTGACCTGTTTCAGGCTGTCTACTCTTAAGAAAGTACGAGATGTTTCCTGTTCGATGAAAGCCTGTCATGCAGTTAGGCTTGTACTGTATACGGAGTTTTCATGCGCTGTTCCCGGTTATCTTCCAGTGAAAAGCAGTTTGCCAGGTTATTTTTTACCGTGAAAAATGTTTTTCTTCGCATAGGGCCGTTTATGCCTGTGCGGGGCGTAAACTATTTTTCTTCACTCATGACGGTTTTGTCCTTCCTGTCAGTCAGCGTGTTGGCTACGGCAGTGTCTGCTGAAGACTGGCTTGCTGTTCCTTCTGAGCCCAGTTCCAGTGTGCAAATCAAAAGTGAAGGGCATTCTGAAGCGGCCTCAAGCCAGCAGTTAATCAGCTGGATGTCTACAGCTTCTCAGCACGGTATTGATATTCCCCAGAGTCAGTGGTTGCAGCTGGCCACGGATCCATCTGAACAGAATGTCCGAAAAGTGGCGTCAGAATTCGCTTCTTACCTGGATACCGGGCGGCTGGATAGAAAGGTTTATCAGCCTGGCTGGAGAATCGCAGACCGGCCTGCATTACCGGTGTTGCAGGAGCATATGGATTCCAATTCGCTGGATCTGATTGAGCCCAGATTACCTCAATATGAATTGTTCAAGAAAACACTGCAACGATTTAATACCCAGTTAGAGAAGGCCGGTGATCGTTTTCCGGCGGATATGGTGCTGGAAGAGGGGGATCGACATCCTTCGATTTTAATTCTGAATCAATGGCTGATTGATCTGGATCTGGCCGATCGTTTGCCGGCAGGACAGTACAGCCGAGCTCATATGTCGGTGGTCAAGAAGCTCCAAAAGCAGTACCGGATTCGTGCAGACGGATACTTTGGACAGCGAACTCGTCAGGCATTGGTGGCGCTGACCCTTGATCGAATCAAGGTGCTGAAGGTCAATATGGAGCGAATGAGGTGGATGCCTCGGTCGTTGCCCTATCCTCATGTGTTAGTGGATATAGCGGGCTTTAATGTTGCCTGGGTGACAGGGGAGGGAAGGCAGAAAGTTTATCGGGCTATTGTTGGTAAACCGTCCCGTCAAACCCCGGTTTTTCAGGAAAGTATTGAAAGTATTACCGTCAATCCTTATTGGCGGGTACCCAGCTCTATTTCTTCTACTTCGTTATTGAGAAAGGCTCAGAAAAATCCTGAGTTTCTGAAGCGGGAAGGTTTTACTGTTTATGCCAGTTGGAAGTCTGGAGCAAGAAAACTGGACCCTGACTCAATCAACTGGAAAAAATACAGTCGCAGAACACTTCCCTATCGGCTCGAGCAAAAGCCGGGGAAAGTGAATCGTCTGGGGAAGTACAAACTGGACTCTCCCAATGCCTATAGCATTTATCTTCACGATACGGATAAGCCCGAGCTGTTCAAGCGATCAGTAAGAACCTTCAGTTCTGGCTGTACCCGTGTAGAAAATATTGATCATTTGATTGGCAATATCCTGAAACATCAGGGAATGGGAGATGAGGTCAGAGCGTTGAAGACCACCCGTGAAACAGGCAAGTTAAAACTTAGAAAGGCGGTGCCTCTCTATTTTGTTTATTTCACCGCCTGGCCTGACAGTAACGGTCGTATACGTTTCAGAAAAGATGTCTACAAGTTGGATGATGCGCTACTGGCCAAGTTGTAATGGCCTTTTGAGTCTTCCTCAATGGGTGTTCGAAATTTCTTCGCTATGGGCAATTGAAGTTGGTATCCTGACTGAATTGATTGGAAAATCTCCATAGATTGAGTGCTCTGCCAGGCGCAGGGCTTTCTCACTGACAAGAGTTTTCGGATGACTGCCAAGACAGCCGCTGTATCTTCTATACCCCAGACCCATCGTCAGGAATTGATTGTTGAACTGATTCGTCAGCATGGTTTTATGACGACGGATGAGTTGGTGCAACATTTTAAAGTGACTGCCCAGACGATCCGTAGAGATTTAAATGAGCTTGATAAGCAGAATCTGATTTCGCGTCATCATGGTGGCGCGGGCATGCCGTCGAGCAGTACCGTGAATACCGCTTATTCTGAACGCAAGATGAGTCTGAGTGAAGAAAAGGATCGGATTGCGGCCGAGCTGGTCAAGAGAATACCCGATGGTTCTTCGCTGTTTATCAATATAGGTACTTCAACGGAAGCGGTGGCCAGAGCGTTACTGAATCATAAAGCCTTGAGAGTGGTGACCAATAACCTTTTTGTGGCCTCGATTCTATTACAGCGTGAGGATTTTACTGTTGTAATAGCGGGTGGTGAGGTCAGAAACAGGGACGGTGGCATTGTTGGTCAGGCTACCAGGGATTTTATTGAGCAATTCAGAGTTGACTATGCCGTTATGGGTATCAGTGGTATTGATATGGACGGCTCATTGATGGATTTTGATTATCATGAAGTCAGAGTGGCGCAGGCGATGATCGGTAATGCCAAACAGTGCCTTCTGGCAGCAGACCATAGTAAATACGGTCGAAGCGCTATGGTCAGGCTGGGGCGTCTTGAACAGATTGATGTATTGTTTACTGATGTCGAGCCACCTGAGCCTCTTAAAGAGGTCATGGCCGGTTCAGCGGTAGAAATTGTAATTTGTGAGTAGGTATTGTTGTTGATAATAAAAAAGGAGAGGCTGAGCCTCTCCTTTTTTATTGTGCCCATTATTTCAGTTCAAAGGAACTGAAATAATGGGCTTGATCACTGAAAAATAAGCGCCTGGTGAAGGCTCACCGGGACGGGTTCTTAATTTTCCTGTGATGTGGAGGCAGCGGGTTGCTGGTCTCCAGATGGCTTTTCATCCGTTTTCTCGGCAGCCGCAGCTGCTTTCTGCTGTTCCAGGCGTCGCTTCATCCGAGGGTCGTTATGAGCCCTGTTGCGTCGACGGCGTGGTTCAGCTGCTTCTGAAGCGTTCTCTTCTTTCTTGCTGATCTCAACAATATTTGAAGAGGTTTCTGCTGCAGCTTTAGGCGCAGCGGCTTCTGGTGCGTCTTGCTTGGCTGTGGCTTTAGCGACAGGAGCAGGCGCTTCCGGTTGTGCAGGAGCAGGTGCAGGCTCTTTCTTGCTGACCTCTACCGCAGGGGTAGCAGGCTTGGCAGGTTCATCGGCTTTTGCTGCTGGCTCGGCACTGGGCTGAGCAGGAGCATTAGACTGCTGCAGAGGCGCTGCTTCTCTATGACTGCTGGCAGCAACTGCCTTGGCCATTTCGGTCATGCGAGGTGCTGCCGCATTAGGGGCTTCAACGACAGGTTCTGTCGTTGCCTTCTCCTGAGATTCTTCAGCCTGAGGCTTCTGATCAACAGCAGGAGCAGGTTTGTTCACCACTTTCTCATCAGACTTGGCTGCAGGAGCTTCTGCAACAGACTCAGTCTTTTCTGGCTGGCGGGCAGCTCTCTGTTCAGGTTGTCTGGCTGCAGCCTTTTCAACCGGAGCTTCCTGCTTTGCTCTTGTTTCCTGCTGAGTTGCAGCAGGTTTGGGGCTCTGCTTCTGAGAGACTTGCTCAACAGGTTCTGGAGTCGCTACAGGCTGAGTTGCTTCCGTCTTGCTTTCTTCTGGCTGAGACAGGGAAGGCAGAACAGGTTGTTGTTCCTGCTGATTGCGATCTCTCTGAGAAGGACGGTTGTTTCTTCTGCGTTGTGCAGAGCCTGGACGACGGCGACGACGGTTGTCTTCCTGTTGCTCAGGAGTTGCAGCTGTCTGTTCCGGTTGTTTCTGCTCTGCTGCAGGTTCACGACGATCTCTTCTTTCCTGCTGGCGGCGTGAGTTACGCTCTTCCTGCTGGCGAGCACCACGTTCCTGTCTTTCTGATCTTTCAGGTCTTTCTGCTTTTTCCGGTCTTTCTGTTCTTTCGGGCCTTTCTGTTCTTTCAGGCCTTTCTGTTCTTTCCTGACGAGAGGTGTTGTCTTTTCTTTCGTCCTGCTGGCGTCCGCCACGGCGACGTTCGTTGCGGGCTGGGCGCTCTTCAGAGTGCTCTTTGCGCTGCTGTGGCTTGTTACGCTGTGAGCGCTGGCCGCGATTATCTCGCTGCTGATTGTCCCGGTCTCTGGGCTGACGCTGTTGGCGTGCAGGTTTAGAGGCTTCAGTCTGAGCAGGCTTCTCTGGGGTTTCTTCTGCTGCGAAGAGACCGCCGATGGCTTTGACAAAAGACTTCAGCAGGCCGCCCTGTTTTTCAGACTGTGCAGGTGCAGGTTGTGCAGGAGCAACATTTTTCACAGCGGCTTCCTGACGAGGAGTAGCCTTGGTCTGGGAAATGGGTGCTTCTTCTTCCTGGGGCTCTTCCGTCGTGATGATCTCGTAGCTGCTCTCAGAGCCTTCTACAACATGGTCATCTCTCAGGCGCTGGACGTCGTAGTGAGGTGTTTCCAGGTTAGGGTTGGGAACAGCAACAATGCGAACTTTATGACGTTGCTCAATTTTGGCAATGGTCTGGCGCTTTTCATTCAGCAGGAATGCAGCAACGGTGACCGGTACCTGTGCGCGGATTTCGGAAGTTTTGTCTTTCAGAGCTTCCTCTTCCATCAGGCGCAGGATAGACAGAGCCAGAGATTCGATATCACGAATGGTGCCCTGACCAGAACATCTTGGGCAGACAACGCCACTGGTTTCACCCAGAGATGGGCGCAAGCGCTGGCGTGACATTTCCAGCAGGCCGAAGCGGGAGATGCGTCCGGTTTGTACTCGGGCACGGTCCATGGACAGAGCTTCTCGGATGCGATTCTCAACTTCACGCTGGTTGCGGTTGTGACTCATATCAATGAAATCAATGACAATCAGACCGCCGATATCACGGAGTCTGAGTTGACGGGCGATTTCATCCGCTGCTTCCAGGTTGGTGTTCAGTGCCGTCTCTTCAATATCGCCGCCACGGGTTGCACGGGCAGAGTTAATATCGATGGAAACCAGAGCTTCAGTTGGATCAATAACAATAGAACCACCGGAAGGCAGCTTAACTTCGCGCTGGAAGGCTGTCTCAATCTGGGATTCGATCTGGAAGCGGTTGAACAGCGGAATGCTATCTTTATACAGCTTGATCTTGTGCTGATACTGAGGCATGACCTGCTTGATAAAATCCAGGGCTTCGTCGCATACGCTGGCTTTGTCGATCAGTACTTCGCCGATGTCCTGACGCAGGTAGTCCCGGATAGCACGGATGATAACGTTGCTTTCCTGGTAAATCAGCAAAGGAGCAGGCTTTTGCGCAGCGTCTTTGATGGAGTTCCAGAGCTGAAGCAGGTAGTCGAGATCCCACTGCAGTTCTTCCTTGGAGCGACCCAGTCCCGCAGTACGGACAATAACGCCCATTTCTGAGGGGATGTTGAGGTTGCTCAGGATTTCACGGAGTTCTGCTCGCTCATCACCTTCGATTCGACGGGAAATGCCGCCGGCTCTGGGGTTGTTGGGCATCAGTACCAGGTAACGACCAGCCAGGCTGACCAGAGTAGTGAGGGCAGCACCTTTATTGCCGCGCTCTTCTTTATCTACCTGAACGATGACTTCCTGACCTTCCTTGATGACGTCCTTGATATTAGGGCGTCCACCGTGGTGAGGAGAGGAAAAATATTCGCGGGAGATTTCCTTCAGAGGAAGGAATCCATGCCGCTCTGCACCAAAGTCCACAAAAGCAGCTTCCAGGCTAGGTTCAACCCGGGTGATCTTGCCTTTATAGATGTTGGCTTTTTTCTGTTCACGAGCGCCGGATTCAATATCCAGATCGTAAAGACGCTGGCCATCAACCAGCGCAACGCGCAACTCTTCAGACTGAGTTGCGTTGATCAACATTCTCTTCATAGAGTACCGATACATTCAGAGGCTAACCTCTCAAGCCGGCACTGCCCGTTTTCTTGTCTTCCGGTCCGTCACTGATGCGGAACTGCCGGTTTTTATCTGTGCTAACAGAGTTACTTCCCAGTACTTCTTTAACCTGCTTTGTAACGATGTAGCATCAAACTGGTGACCAGGTCTTGGTTCAGACGGGCCACCTTGGGCGGGGAATTCGGTTCTGCCGGGAATCTTCGGCGCTTATCGATATTTATAGGCTCGATAAAAAAATAGGCCGATGGTTGTTTCTGTTTCCCGGAATTTTCCTCACGCCCGGAATCCGGGGGTGCACTGCTTGACAGAGGGTAGCGCTGTTTATCTTACACGGCTTAGCCGTGATGGTGTTTCATCTGTCCTGAGTGTCATCGGCTCTGGTTCAGGGGGCTTTATGGCTCTTTTATGCTCGCCATTCCCGCTGCCGGCCGCTCTCAGGCTTCGTAAATCGAACTGCCTTTTCGGATATTCACAAGGCAGTGTCACAACTATATCAGTAATCAGTAAGTGCTTCAAATGAGGTAAAGCTGATATTATATCGCTATGGATAGACATCAGAACGACTCCCGACAATCCGGGGAACCCCGCCCAGCAGTAAAAATGATCAATATTGATAGTGAAGACGCCGGGCAACGGGTAGATAATTATCTGGTACGGATTCTTAAAGGTGTACCCAAAACCCGGGTGTACAGGATTATCCGGAAAGGTGAAGTGCGTGTTAACAAGAAGCGTGTGACAGCAGATTACCGCCTGCAGGATGGTGACCTGTTAAGAGTTCCACCGGTAAGGGTGGCAGAAAGAGCTCCCAAGGCGAGTCCCAGTGTGGCCATTAGCCAGAAGCTGGAAGAGTCCATTCTGTACGAAGACAAGTCTCTGATCATTATTAACAAACCGGCCGGTATTGCTGTTCATGGTGGCAGTGGTATTTCTTACGGTGTTATTGAAACACTGCGTAATATCCGGCCGCAGGAGCGAAGCCTGGAATTAGTGCATCGGCTGGATCGAGATACATCGGGCTGTCTGATGATAGCCAAGAAGCGAAGCATGCTTCGTTATCTTCATGCCCAGCTGAAAGAAGACAAGGTCAGTAAAATCTATAACGCTTTGGTTATGGGGCGCTGGCCAAGCAGGAAAGTTCTGGTAAACGCGCCTCTAATGAAGAATACCCTTCGCTCCGGTGAGAGAGTGGTGACTGTCGATATAGAAGGTAAGCGTTCAAAAACGCTGTATAAGGTGCTTGAGCGTTTTAATCATGCCAATGAAGCCGCCACTCTGATCGAAGCCAGTCCGGTAACGGGTAGGACGCATCAGATCAGGGTTCATTGTCTTCATGCCGGATATTCGATTTTAGGTGATGATAAATACACGTCGGATGACGATAATAAGAGGTTCAGAGAGTTTGGTCTGAAGCGGTTATTTCTGCATGCGGCCAGGCTGAAACTGGTGTTGCCTGAAGGTCAGGCTTTGACCGTGGATGCTCCTTTGCCAGAAGATCTTGACGGTGTGCTTGAAACACTAAGAGATTAGGTTTTTTGTGATGTGGTTCGCGGCTTGTTTCCAGGAGTCTGACCGAGAATAGACAGGCTCCTGGCGCTATGGGTATCGGATAAAGCAGTAGTAGATTGATCAGGTATGATGGAAAGAAAAGAGTATTCGCTGGTTGTATTTGACTGGGATGGCACTTTAATTGATTCTGTGCCCAACATTGTGACAGCTTTGGTGAAAGCAGCGCAAAGCATGGGATTGCCGGTTCTTGCAGACGAGGCCTATAAAGGCATTATTGGTTTAAGTCTGGGGGAGGCCATCGCAACACTTTATCCCGCGTTGGATAATGAGCAGGTCGTCGTTTATCGTGAAGCTTATCGGGATTTTCATCTGGAGCTCGAACAGCAGCCTTCGCGACCCTATCCGGGTGTTACCCAGGGGCTGGAACATCTCAAAGGAAGCGGAGTCAAGATGGCGGTAGCAACAGGGAAAAGAAGAGCAGGTCTGGACCGCTCTATGACCGCCAATGACTATCAGTCTTATTTTGAGGCTAGTCGTACGGCCGATGATGCGCATTCCAAGCCACACCCAATGATGCTCGAGCAATTACTGGATGAGTTTGATGTTACGGCTGATCAGGCGCTGATGGTTGGGGATTCCGAGTTTGATCTGGCTATGGCGGTGAATGCGGGAATGGATAGCGTGGCAGTCACCTATGGAGCTCAGAACGAAAGCAAGCTGAAACAGCATCAACCGGTTCACATGGTGGATTCCTTTGATGAGTTGATTGACTGGTTAGGCAGGCACTGACAGTCAGAAATAAAAAACTATTTTGTTCTCCTGTCAGGCTGGATGGGGTGCAGAAGAGGTTATTTAAAATAACAGGAGTGAGTTGAGTGAGAAGTTCATGGAATGAGAGTGATGACTATGAACAGTCGGATGAGAAAGAGGGGCGTGCCTGGAAGTTGGTGGAAGACCTGGCTCAAGGGGCATTGAAAGAGCAGCGTCGTGCACGTCGCTGGGGTATTTTCTTCAAACTGCTGACTTTTACCTGGCTGTTTGTATCCATTGGTGTCGTCTATAACGCTATGCAGGTGGATGCATCGGGTGCGCCTACCAGCACTTCACATACTGCCCTGGTCGAGCTGAATGGTGTTATCGGAACCGATGATGTCAATGCAGACAGTGTTGTCACAGGGTTGCGCGCGGCTTTTGAAGATAAAGGTACCAAGGGCGTCATCCTTCGTATCAACAGTCCTGGTGGTAGCCCGGTTCAATCGGGTTATATCTATGATGAAATCAGACGCCTGAGGGATCTGTATCCTGAAACTCCTCTTTATGCAGTTGTTATGGATATCGGTGCTTCTGGTGGTTACTACGTGGCTGCTGCGGCTGACAAAATTTATGCAGATAAGGCGAGTCTGGTCGGTTCCATTGGTGTGATCTCTTCAGGCTTTGGGTTTGTTGAGGCCATGAAAAAGCTGGGTGTTACTCGTCGTACCTATACGGCAGGTGAATTTAAAGCCTTTAATGATCCGTTCCAGCCGCAGGATTCTGAAGCGACACAACGCTGGCAGCAATCTTTGGATACGATCCATAATCAATTTATCAATGTGGTGAAGCAGGGTCGTGGTGACCGGTTGGCCGAAGACAGTGATATTTTTTCCGGTATGGTCTGGACTGGCGAGCAAGCTGTAGAGCTGGGTTTGTTGGATGGGCTTGGCAGTTCAGGGTATGTTGCCCGCGAAGTGATCGGGGAAGAGGAAATTGTCGATTTTTCTCTGCGTTTGACACCGTTTGAGCGTTTTGCCAGAGACTTTGGTGTTGGCGTGGCTTCAACGGCAGTTAAAGTGCTTGGACTGGACTCCTTGTCATTGAAGTGATCATTTTTTCGCACATTTAATATCAAAAAAGGCCAGCGTTTGCTGGCCTTTTTTGTAGCTGATCCAGCAGGATCAGAAGTAGTAACGGGCCTGCAGGGACAGTGTGTTGTCTGCGTCTTTTTTACCCACTTCATTTTTGCTGTCGTTCTTGGCGTATTCAACCGCGAATTGCATTGGGCCGGTTTCGTAGATAGCGCCGACCATGGTTTCTTTAAAGGTGGCTTCGGTCTGATCGGCTGCAGCTTTGCTGTCGTCTTTCAGTTCATTGTATCCGGCTTCTACTGATAAACCCTGAAAGACGTTGTTCAGTGCTAGTCTGCCATAGAGTTCCAGTCCATTAGATTTTGCGTTCAGTTTGTCGCCCAGTTCGGTTTTGTTGTGGAACTCACCGTAAACAGCCGCCAGATAGAGGCCTTCGTTTTCATACTTCAGGCCGGCTGTTGCCGATTTGGATTTATCCTGGCCTGCGTATTTGGCAATGTCTTCGTATTGGGTTTCGTTGTAAGTAGCGCCCACAGACAGACCCAAAGGCAGTTCATAGCTTATGGCAATACCGTAGCCGTGATCCCGCTGGACGTTGTCGTCACTGTCATTATTGGCATCATTTTGAGTGGCGGTGTCACTCTTCAGCTGGTATTGCAGGCCGATGTTCAAACCGCCAAAGCTATTGCGGTACTGAAGGGCGTCATCAGCACGGGCGGTACCGTCATAATCACCGCCGTTACGGCCTTCATAAACCCCCATTGCGTTACCGCCCAGGATGGCGTAGCTATCAGTCCAGCCGGAGACGTCGTAAGTCACGCTCCAGTTCTTACCTGCTACGAAAGAACCGTAATCGTCGTGACTCAGTCCAACAAAGCCCAGACGGTTGGAGATAAAGTCTTTCTTTTCTCCATCGGATTCGTACTCATCAACAGTACGAACTCGCCATTCCATAACGCCTTGTCCAGTCCAGCCGCTTGCAAATTTGTGGGCGTATTCAAAGTTGATTCGATTGCAGTCGTTGTTTAGCTCTTCATCATGATCTTTGTTTTGAACATAAAAACCAATTTTGCCGCCAATACTTAAACTGTCTGTACCATCACCGTATACCTCAAGTGCCATTGCTGGACCTGCCAAAGTTGTGGCTACTGCTATGGCCAGAATTTTCTTATGCACGATATTAGACTCTCACTCATGTGTGTGGTTATTGTGTTGCGCTTAAATTTTTATTTAATAAAGCATTAGTAATCAATAGGGTGGTTTAATGATTTTCTCAAAAACCTCTTTTCAATTAATTGTTTTTCAAATCTTAATTGGGAGATTTTTGTTTTTTTATTTTAAATTAAGATAGTAGTCTTATTATGGTTTTTTTCGTTTGTTTTTTGTGTTGAAGGTAGATTGAATTGCCGGCATTTGTTCTGGCTGGTTTTTCCTGTGGGTCTTGCTATATAAGAGTTTTGAGTTTTCTTGGGAGGGTTTTTTTATGGGCGGCTTGGATGTGTGGGTGGAGTCTTTGGGTTTTTGATGCTTGGTGCCTTATCTCTTGTTTTTTGATTTTTTTCGAAAATTTTTTGATGATTTTTATCGGGTTTTTTATTCGATATTTATATTTTTTATGAGGGAGATAAAATCTTTCTATGACCATTTTTATTAAATATTTTTCCTTTTTAAATTTCTTTTAGTTTACGGTATGTATAGATATCTTTACTGATTAAAAATATTAGGTGTTGCGAGGTTTTTCTTGTTTTGAAAGGCTTTGAGTTCCTTATTGTTGGTTAAGCTGAGGGGAATATAGAAAGGTTGGACGTTTTTTTATAAAAAAAGACCGGCTAAAAAGCCGCAATGCTGTTCACTTAATGTTTGAAATTAACTGATCAGCTACCAAAATCCGACTGAGAACCCTCAGTCGGATTTTTTTGTGTCTATTCAACAACTCTTACTTTCAATGGATGAGCTTCAGACGTTTTCTGAATGCTCCACTTTTACTCAAAACATTCCTATCGAGTGGGTAGAGTCCGCCTTAACCCTTTTATCAAAAGCCACTATACGTCGTCGACGTTTGCCTGAAGATCAAGTGCTATGGCTTGTACTAGGCATGGCTCTATTTCGAAATGAGCCGATTGAAGAAGTCGCCAGACGACTCAACATCTGTTCAGAA
>NZ_JBPCXO010000359.1:0-1794 GCF_051008435.1 Endozoicomonas sp.
TTTATGAGCATCGGCGGCGGCTTTTGTTGTTTTTTTGTCCTTCAACAAAAACTATCAAAAGTCAGCTGTCGATGCCCTTTTATCCTCGAAATTGTTCATTCCTACCCACAGATACCCCTGAAGAGCCTAAAATTGAATAAAAAAGGGTAATTGTCCCATAGGCGTTACTGATGCTCCGGGCTCCCACTCTACCTGTATTTTTCCTTCGAAAGTTTCAATCTCTATAGTTTGCGATTTGATTTGTTTATTGGTGGCAGGCAATTCACCCTTTGGGTGAGCCTGTTTTGGAGGAAGAACCATCCTGCAGCCCTTTGTTGGTCAAAGGGTTTGAAGTGTAGACCGTGTTTTGACTGATGAATTTAGGTTGACTCGGGATGCACGAGAAACGAACAGGGCTGATCTGCTGAATACTGACCAGATAAGCAAGAACGCTTTTCCACCAATAGACTATGCTGTCAATCCCCTTGTTATGAGAATGCAGCTAATCCGAGCTATGTAGGCACTTTCATGGTTCGGGTAAGCTGCATTTCCCGCTCA
Source organism: Endozoicomonas sp. (assembly GCF_051008435.1). Classification (GTDB taxonomy): domain Bacteria; phylum Pseudomonadota; class Gammaproteobacteria; order Pseudomonadales; family Endozoicomonadaceae; genus Endozoicomonas_A. The sequence continues at coordinate 538 of NZ_JBPCXO010000359.1, forward strand.
TGGCTGTTTGAGACTGAATTCAAGAGGAAGCAGTGATGAATAGAAAATTTAAAAGCCTGTTGGCTTCGGCAATGTATACAATGCTGCTACTGTTCACAGATTTTTCTACAGGCTCAGAAACAATAATGTCGTCCACCAGTACGGGGGCAGTAAAACACCAGGCACAATACATCCTGCCAGTTGGTTTATTGCTAACTGGTATTGCGCTATTGGAAACAAGGATAAATGACGCGCTCACATCACAGGACACCATTGAAGTGTTTCCTGATGGAGAGGACGAGTTACCTGACTGTAGTACCATCGTGACCGATTATTACATGCCGCCTGGTGATCCTTTTAATACAGAAGAGGTGCCTTCACCCTTGGAAAAGGGGCTGGAGCTGATGTGGTCAATGCTGGCAATGATCACAGGCAGTGCTGGCAGTGGGGAAGATAACGGGGGACTCAATCAGCCTCGCATCATAACCGGCTCTATTGATGACGAGACGGGTCAACCGGATGCACACGAGATGGCGGAGCAAGCAAAACGCTTTGACGAACAGCATGCGAGTAATGAGGATGGCTGTTTTTTTGACTGGCAGAGGGACTGGGTTGGCGATGAAGAAGAAAAAGATCTTGAGATAAATAGCACAGAACCGGAATACAGTGATGAAATAAACACGGCGACCTGTCATAGCGCAGTCGTGATGATGGGGGTAGTTCAGGCACCCAAAGATGGAGATAAAGCACCTGAAGGAGAAAGCGGGAGCGGCGCCCAGGGAGGGGATCAAACCAGTAGTGCTCTTGTTGAAGGTTCATGCCCAGACTTACACAGCTCCCCTCCTGCCGCCAAAGAGGTTTACCTTAAACTTATTCATACACTCTCCCGGAATCAGATTCCACATCTTCAAATTGATCAATCTTCTCTAGAAAATATGGCGCTTGCCCTGGAGTTTTCAAGCATAGACGACATAGATACTGCCCACGCCATGGAATTGCAAATTATCCCCCCCGGCCCAGTTTTTTATACTTGGACAGCTATTCATGGAACAACTATTTTTGATGGCATTAACAATCCCGGACAGTACCAGGGTCTGAACTATGTCGACAATATTTCTTCAGAAGCAGATAAGCTGGCCAAACAGGGTATTCCAGTACTGGTCATATATACCGAAGTAGGTATGACGCAAGATCAGATTCAAAAAATGAATACGCTCTTCGAAAAACACTCTAACATCATCACTATGAGCATTGAGTCTGACTTGAAAAACCTGCTCC
>NZ_JBPCXO010000360.1:0-3476 GCF_051008435.1 Endozoicomonas sp.
GCGTCCCTGTGTAGCACCTTGCAAGTGCATTGTTATTAACACAGGTATTTTGCCTGAACAGCACAGAGGGCGCTCCTTTCAGTTCATTCTGTCTTACTTCTTCAGATCGTTAAGCGGGACTTAAGGCTGAGTAGTTAAAGCCGTTTTTATCTCTATGATTCAGATTAAGACCTATCTGTTCTGCAAGGATGCAAATTTCAGGAAACAGCAGCAATCGCGGCGTTTTAAGTTTGCGCAGATAGAGGGCAAAATTATCTCCATTTCCATCCACTAAGGAAAAGTCAGCACCTGCTTCAGCAAGAGATTTACATAAAGTCACAGTTGTGCATTTCGAGTTAAAAAAAGCAGGCACTCCGTCACTGTCCGGTGCATTTAAAGATGCTTCAATATCAACACCATGTTTTTTAAGAAGATGGAATCGAGCCTGAAAGTTCTCTTCCGTTGAGTAAATTAACAGCCTTATCGCAGTATTATCTGGTATAAAACCATTAAACTGGCTCATGAGACTGTCAAGCAATTCGGGAGTGAATGCGTCTGAACTGCCTGATGTAGAAGCCAGACTCAAAAAAACTTGTTCAATGGAATCCGGTGAGTATGTGTTGTAACGCAAGATACTCCCGATCATTGAATCCCAGAATGGTTTCTGTGCCTTATTCAGACAGACAAGAAGGTTACTGGTAAAGGGAAATGCTTTAGCGATGAGGCAGTCCAACGCATTCAATGCCTGACTCTCAGGCCAAGCAGCAACCACCTTAATCACCTTGACTCTGGCGTCATCAGGAAGCCTGTCCAGAGAGTCTGCTTCTTTGAGAAAAGTCATTAAAGCTGTCGGTGACTCTTCGCATACTTTTCTGCATTGATCTGCAAGCAACTACGGTGATTCGATAAAGTCAGGCTTACGCTCAGAGAGTTGAACAGAGGCTTCTTTAGACAACTTTTTTGGAATGAAAAGTGATTCAGGTGGGGTTAACCAGACCAACATCCCTGCAAAATAACCTGGGCTCAGAGCTTCCGTAATTGAACCCTGCTCTGTAAAAAGTCTCTTTAAGGAAACAGCCTGGACCAAATCTAACATTCTTATCTTCCCATCGAAATATCCATATAATTAACCTTCGACACATAAAATTCTGCCAAGTTCCCTTCAGTCGATACCTTTGAGATCAAGAAATATTTGTGCCCCCATGCCAGCCAAGAAGAAACGTAAGTTGCACTCTCCCAAATTCAAAACCGAAGCCCTCAGGCTGGCAGAGAAAGCCAGGACACCTTGCGCTGCCAAAGAGATTAGCTTTCAGGAAAAACTGAGGCACTTAAACTGGCTGAGAAAACCAGTGCGTCTTCTGCATCAAAGATTTGTAAATCTAAAGATCAGGCCACCTCTAAGCTTTAAGCGAAATAGTCAGTCCCTTCTACTCTGCAGACAAAGAGAATGAAGTGATGAATCGTGTCAACGGCGTTATGGTTTGCAGAGATGACGCAGAGTGCAGGCTAAGTGAAAAAGGTGAAATGTACTGTGCAGATAATGCGCTGTGCCGGCATGGCAGAAAGGTCACCTGTTACGCCGTGGATAACGCCAGCTACTCTGCTGATTCAACTACCGAAGTGAAAAAAGAGCTTTAACCTGAATCTGATACAGTCTTAGTGCTTTTGTGACAGCCTTGCCCGTTGTTGCGGCATTGATTGGTATTGGTTTGATCACTCCGATTTATGTATCGAAATAATGTGTTCTTGCTACAGCAGTACTCAGGCTCAAACGCCATAATGATTTCTTACTATCAATACGTCACAATTATGAAACTTGTGTGCCGGTTTTCAGATGGCGCAGTGAACACGCCTTGTGTATGATGCGCATTGCTGATGCATGATTCCCTGACAAGCCTGCTTATTGACCCCAAAAAGTTCGCGCTAAAGTCAGTATCAGCCAGATTTCATACGGGTTTGAATAACGATTAACGAGGAACATCGTGACTGGTCAACCTTCCCACCGCGTTCAGATGGTCAAACCATCACCTACCCTGGCAGTCACTGCCCGAGCCGCTGAACTTCGCGCTGCCGGACAAGACATTATTGGCCTGGGTGCCGGTGAACCCGACTTCGACACCCCTGATCACATCAAAGCTGCTGCGATCAAGGCCATTAACGAAGGAAAAACCAAGTACACTGCCGTTGACGGTACTGTAGAACTGAAACAGGCCATTATTGATAAATTCAATCGCGACAATGGTCACGAATACGCGCCTGACCAGATTCTGGTGTCCTCCGGTGGTAAGCAGAGCTTCTTCAATCTCTGCCTGGCACTGATCGATAAAGGTGATGAAGTCGTTATTCCTGCGCCTTACTGGGTCTCCTACCCGGATATGGTAGCCATTGCCGAAGGAGTACCGGTAATCGTTAAAGGTGTTCTGGAAAATCGTTTCAAACTGACCCCGGATCAGCTGGAAGCAGCCATTACCCCAAAGACCAAACTGGTTGTTCTGAACAGCCCATCCAATCCATCCGGTACTGCTTACACCCGTAAGGAACTGGAAGGTCTGGCAGCCGTACTGCTGAAGCACCCTCATGTTATGGTCGCCACCGATGATATGTACGAACATATTCTCTGGAGTGATGAGCCTTTCTGTAACATCCTGATGGCCTGCCCTGAACTGTACGACAGAACCATTGTTTTGAACGGTGTTTCCAAGGCTTACTCCATGACTGGCTGGCGTATTGGTTATGCCGGTGGTCCAGCCTGGCTGATCAAAAACATGAAGAAGATCCAGTCCCAGAGCACTTCCAACCCGTGCTCGATTGCCCAGGCTGCTGCGACAGAAGCACTGGCGGGTCCACAGGACTGTGTTAAGGAAATGCTGGTCGCCTTCAAAAAGCGTCATGACTACGTAGTAGGCCGCCTGAACAAGCTGCCTGGTGTCACCGCCATTGAAAGTGACGGTACTTTTTACGCTTTCCCTGACTTCAGCGAAGCCATGAAAAAGCTGGGCTTTGAAAAAGACACCCAACTGGCAGAAATGCTGCTGGAAAAAGGTGTTGCCCTGGTGCCGGGTTCTGCCTTTGGTATGGAAGGCTGCATGCGTCTTTCCTACGCCACCAGCGATCAAGCTCTGGAAAAGGCCCTGGATCGTATGGAAGCTGCCCTAAGCTAAGCGATGTTTGCCTGACCCTCCTCTGCCAGCATTCTTTCTGAATGCTGGCAACCTCATAAAAGAGAATTCATACGCAAGAAGAGTAACGCAGCAAAAAATCTGAGTAGGTTTTGTTGAGCTCTATCCATCATTTGTACAAAAGTTTTATAGGGCATAAAACTCTCCATCGCTTCAGGCTTGATACTCTTTTTTGGTTGTCCAAGTAATTGCGAACCATGAAAATGGCTACAGAGCCCGAAATAGCGGCATTTTCATAGTAAATGAGACCTGTTTTCAACGCTTCCATGCCACCGTCCCGGTAACGTGAGATCCAGCGATACATACATGATGGATCAG
>NZ_JBPCXO010000361.1:0-1679 GCF_051008435.1 Endozoicomonas sp.
GCGTCCCTGTGTAGCACCTTGCAAGTGCATTGTTATTAACACAGGTATTTTGCCTGAACAGCACAGAGGGCGCTCCTTTCAGTTCATTCTGTCTTACTTCTTCAGATCGTTAAGCGGGACTTAAGGATCCTAAAATGGCCGATTTGATGTAATCTTCGGTATGTTATGAACGCTGAGTCTCTGCTTGTACTCGAGCAACACCTGCTTTCCGCTTTATCTTCACCACCGCAGGAAATCCGTCGTCTGTTTCATGGCCGGGGACGTTGCTGGCCAGGTTTGGAACAGCTGACGGTGGACTGGCTCCATGGCCAATTGCTGGTCTCTCTTTTCAAGGAGCCTGAGCCGGAGTGTCTTTCTGAACTCAAATCGGTGCTTTTCAGAATAACCGAGAGTGGCCAGTGGCAGTCATCCGGAGCTGTTTCCATGCTTTTGCACCATAGGGATCGAGAAGGGAGTCCTCTGGAGTGTCTTTGGGGGGCTCTGAACGACTACCCTCAGGTGCAAGAAAGCGGGCTGAACTATCAACTGGATCTGGGAAGAAAGCAGAATAATGGTTTGTTTCTGGATATGCGAAATGGACGACAATGGGTTCAGGAAAATGCTAAAGACCAAAAAGTACTGAATCTGTTTGCCTATACCTGCGGCTTCTCGGTAGCTGCAATGGCGGGTGGAGCAGACAGTGTCGTTAATCTGGATATGGCCAGAGCCGCGTTGGAGCGGGGCAGGGAAAACCATAGACTGAATGATCACGATCTGAATCAGGTACGATTTCTTGGACATGATCTATTCAAATCCTGGGGTAAGGTGCGCAAGCTGGGTCCCTATGATCTGATTATTATTGATCCGCCTACCTTTCAGAAAGGCAGCTTTGCTCTGACCCGGGACTACCGGAAAATTCTTCGACGCCTGCCTGAACTTCTGACAGAAGAAGGACAGGTTCTGGCCTGTGTGAATGACCCGCATCTGACATCGGATTTTCTGATTGATGAAATGAAAGAAGAGGCTCCGGAGCTAAAATTTATGGAACGTCTGCCCAATCCCCCAGAGTTTGCAGATATTCATCCAGAATCATCCCTGAAAGCTCTGGTTTTCAAGCGCTGATTTTTTGTAACTGCTCATTCTTCCTGGGTAAGGCGTCTAACCCTGAGAAAGGCTATTGATGAAGCAGGGTTAGCGTCAGTCAATCGGATAATGTTCCTTTGAACTCTGAGCAGTTACGATTATTTAATCCATTTCAAAGGCTCGCCCAATCGAAAGCATAGTGAGTACTATGGCGTACTGATGATGAAAGGGTGTTGCAACACTTCAGATGCAGATAGTCGGTCTTCAGGTTTCATGGCCAACATCTTTTTCAGAAGATCCCTCAACTGACTCTTCTCGGGCTTCAACAATTTTGGGTTGGCTATGGCTATTGTGGTCATGTATTGAATGATACTGAAGTGATCCTCCAGTTCGATGGTAACGCCCTGGGTATCACACAGACAGAGTTTTTCTCCAGTAGCCGCTTCATAGAGCATCTTGCCATATAATACCAATCGCACATTCTAACTACGCTATTGTGCTGACAATCTGAACAACAGCCCTGCGTTGGAACTCCTCGCAATAGCTAGCTATTACTCGTCGTTCCGCCTTGCTCTGATGTCCAGCTTGCCATGCTCATTACGGTAGTTAGAAAATTC
>NZ_JBPCXO010000362.1:0-6224 GCF_051008435.1 Endozoicomonas sp.
AGAACGAGTCGAATTATTCGATGGATTCGTGAGAATAGTTGACCTATTTAATCGAATTCATCGAATAATTGGGCCGTTCTTTCTGGAATTTAGGCCGAAATAGTCTTAAGTCCGACAGGCTCCTAGCTCCCCCAGAAAAGGAACCGTCCCTATGACTTCACCTGTTGCCGGATTGGTCACACTGGCCAGCTCACCTTCTTCACTGTCCAGCCAATGACCAGCAATATAGGCCTGTTGTTTAAAAAATTCGGTATCTGGCATTTTGATCTCTCCCCGGAACCTCATGAAATGACTTGGTTTTAAGCAGTGACAGGCGCTTCCCAGGCATTCATTTGCCCTCGGCAATACACTAAAGGAACGCTGTTTTGATCCAGATGGATGTATTCAACCTTTCCTACCAGAATGGCGTGATCACCACCGTCGTATTCATTCCAGAGACTGCATTCAATCGTCGCGACAGCACCTTGAATGATGGGAACCCCCGTCTTTCCTTTCGAAACGGCCACTTCCTGGATAGCCTTGGCCTTGGCTTCACCTTTTTTGGCAAAAGCAAAGGCCGGACCTGCCTGATCTGAGGCCAGAATGTTAATGGCAAAGCGTTTTCCCTGAGTCAGAACAGGGTAGGTATCAGAACTGTAATTCGGACAGACAAGCACCAGAGGTGGTGACATGGATACGGCGGTAAAAGCACTGGCAGTCAGACCGGTCACCAGGCCATTGTCATCGTAGGCAGAGACGATGGTGACTCCCGCTGGGAAGGATCCCAAAGCCTGCTTGTAAAGTTCTTCACTGATCATTCTTATTCTTCCTCGGCCCATCAGGTTAGTGACTAAATTATAACGGAACGAACGTTCACCTCAATAAATATAACCAGAAAGAAAACAAACCACTCAAGCTTGGGAACTTCAGTTATTGGAGCAGGTCTATTAGTTGATTGGACTGGATCAAAAGGGAGAGTCACCCGCAATGGATCTGCAGGCAATTACCAAGCCCTCGGGGCCTGTATCATCAGAAGCGTTTGATGAACGTGAGGTTTACCCGTGCGTCAGAAAAAGTTTCGGATTCCATTTCCTCGATACCCTGCCCGTCAAAGTCTTTAGGCTTCTGGAAGCCGATCGAGAACATTTTCTGGGAAAACCCCTGTGCGAACGCTTGAAAAGAGACACCGATGACTGGGATATCTACCGGATTAGTAACGTCAGAAAACCTCTCGACGAACGGAATCCCGAGGATCTCGCACACTGCATGGCACTGGCTTACAGACAAAAAGCCGGATCATGCAAAGACATGCCCGCGACACCCGATGATCCAAAATCCCTGGGTTATAACTGGAAGCACAGCCACTCCACTGATTTAAAGCTGCCGAAAGCAGACCGCTTTGATGAAGGGACACTCATTTCTGTCTTCAACTCAGAAAAATCCAGAACACTGCCCCTAAAAAACCATGAAGAAAAGACCCATCTCAGTCTGAAACCCTGGAAAGGCCTTATTCTTGAAAGAACAACCGGTCAGAATGGCAAGCCCGTCTGGAGAAAGGGAGCCGAATTTGGTGCAGTAAAAGATCAGTATATTCAGAGCAATCCTCTTGTTTTTGATATTCCCAGAGTTTTTGACACTTCGGGTCAGCCTCTGCCTTGCACAGGGACAGAAGGCGAACTCTACCCAACGACAAAAGTCGTTCAAGATTTATTTCAACGTAAACATGGAACAAAACCCGAAGTTTTCAGAAATTCGGAGCAGATGATTCCCTGGCTTGAAGTCTTGGAGGAAGACACAGAGGTCAGCTTTATTGTCCAACACTCTTTTGCCGCCCATATGATTGCAGCCCGGATCATCAGAAAAGGGAATCATCTGGTCTGCTACCTCCATGAAACTCTGGATTCTGGGAACAAGCACTCGGAGGGCATCTATGAAGAAGTCACAAAGGCTCTCGAATCAGCCTTCCCAACCATAAACCGGGTGATGCTCTCCCCTGCCTTTGAAAGCCAAAAAGATTTTTCTTCCTGTGGCGTTTTCACCGAAAAAACCCTGAAAGCCCTGGCCAAGCCGGGCAACGGACTGGATGAATGGCTCCTCAAACAGGCCAAAGTACCTGACACTCCCAGCCCTGTTACACCCGAGGTCAAGAAATCGAAAACGAGCCATCTGATGATTGATCTGGAGGAGTACCCAGCCGTTCTTCTCAAACTCTATCAAGGCCCGGAAAAAGACCTGGACATAGTCGTGCCTGCTGATGCCATAAGTCCTCATGCGGGCCAAAATCTGATGGCTGCAGTGGTTCACAGAAAAAAAGTAAGAGATGGTATTCAAGTCTCACCAGCGATGACTCTTAAGGAATACCGTGCGTATCACAGTCACAAGAAAACCCCCAATGATACGGGTATTGGAACACCAGAACTTGATAGCTGCCTGGTCAGCACGGGGAAGCGTTACAAGATGCTGATGCAGTGGCGTGACCACTTTCTTACTGATACTGGTAGTGCTTCACCAGAAACTGATTCGCCTTCCCTGCTGGACTCCCCTCCTCCCAGAAAGAGAAGTTTTGACTGTAATTCATTTGAGCAGACGGACAGCCCTGAAGGTTCCGATCTAAGCAGTGATAGTTTTAGGATAAAAGAGGAACACAACTATTCACTTTCACCGGATCAATGCCCGCCTGCGGCCAAGAAAAAGTCACCACCTCTCCCAAGAAAAGAAGATGTCGATCAGGATGACGGTCCATCGGTTCTAACTGCGCTAAAGGGTATGACTTCCGACCATGAAGATTCAGGCTCTGATGAGGAGATCAATGAAGAGTTGGGGAATACAGCTGACTCAACAAGAACCCGACATAATATACGTGAAAGGTCTGCAAGAGCCGCGATGGGGCAGTCTTATAAAAGACTTCTGACGGAACTGCCTCTAGACTACCGGTCAGGAGGCTCAAAAGCAGAAATCCTGCGCTCTGCCGTATTATTTATACAAGAAAAATCACTCTGTTTTATGAGTAAAAAAAAGGCTCCTCCCTCAAAAACAGGTGGCAGTAAACAACTAACAAATTCTGTTGAATCTCAAGATGTCATGGGACAAAACAGGAAAGATTATCATAACAAAATAGAGCGAGATCGCCGTGCAGCCATTAACCAATGGATCACTGAATTGGACGCACTGATTCCCTCTTCAGGTAAAAAGAAACGTCCAAAACACATTGTGCTGACAGACACCATCGCTAAAGTTCAAGAACTCAAACAAACAAAGGCAGAGCCTCTTGCCGATGAGAAACAACCGGACGAACACATGCCTTCAAGGGTAGGAAGCCCTGAGCTCATGGAAGTTGAACCCAGTCACACCTCAAGAAAACGTTCATAGTGTTGTGCCGCAAGATTTACCAGCCTCTGTCGCGACTCCTGACTCCCCCACGCACAATGAGGAGTAACAATCAGATTAAGCTGTGATTTCTTGAGCAATACATTCCCATTTCTCGGGGGTTCTTCTGTCAAGACATCGAACCCGGCTCCGCCCAGCTGCCCTGACTCCAGTGCTGAAATCAGTGCACTTTCATCAACCAGTCCTCCCCTGGAGGTATTGATCAGAATAGCGGAGGGTTTCATCAATGAAAGTCTTCTCTGATCGATCAGGTTGGTAGTATTTTCACCCAAGGGACAATGTAAACTGACGACATCCGACTTTTTTAACCCTTCGTCCAACTCAACCCGGTCTTCAGCACCTGTCCCTGAGCCTGGCACTTTTGCCTTCAGCACATTCATCCCGAACGCTTCTGCAAGCCTGGCTGTAGCCTTGCCTAAATCACCGTAACCCACAATCAGAAGTGTTTTGCCTTCCAATTCCATGATCGGATGATTCAACAGACAGAACATATCGCTGTCAGCCCAGGTACCATTAACAGCATCACGGGAGTAGGCAGGAACAGAGCCCGCCAGAGAAAGGATCATAGCCATGGCATGCTGGGCTACAGACGCCGTGCTGTATCGCTCTACATTCTGGACTCTGATCCCTCGCAGATCACAGGCGGCAAGGTCAATGTTATTCGTTCCCGTGGCCAGAACACCGATATATCTCAGATCAGGCAAGGAAGATAACATCGCCTCATCAATGACCACTTTATTGGTGAAAATCGCTACTGCATTACGACAACGGTCAACAACCTCTTCCGAGCGGCTCTGCTCATACATTTCCAGAGGTATTGGAAGATGATGAAAAGCTTCCAGAGATACCTCTGCACCCAGAGTGGCTCGGTCCAATAAAACGACATTCTTTGTCTTACTCACTTTTCTACCTCTGGAACCTGCTTTTATCTGCTTTGAAAACTGCAGCCTGCTATCCTGATACTATGAGAACAGCTTCTGTCAGGAGGTATCATGGAGTCTGCTCATCACACCATGAATGATCTGTTTGATCAGCTTGGATTACCCAGCAGCGATAAAGAAATCGATCTGTTTATCGCAGAACATCAGCGCATTCCGCACAAGACAAAAATTCAACAAGCTGATTTCTTTTCAGACAGTCAGCAGGCTTTTATCAAACAGGCTTTTCACGAGGACGCAGACTGGGTTGTTGTCATTGAACACCTGGACGCTTTGCTTAGAGAAAAACCTTCTTGAAACTCTGCGGGTGATTACAATTCAGTGTTAATTCTGTCTCTGTCTTACCGCCTCAAACAAGCATACACCCGTCGCAACGGATACGTTCAAGCTGCTGACTGAGCCTGCCATGGGAATAAAAATCAGAGAATCACACTTATCACGGGTCAGTCTTCTCATACCCTTTCCTTCTGCGCCCATAACCAGTGCCATAGGACCTTTAAGGTCAGATTGATAGATATCAGAAGAGCTTTCTCCCGCCGTGCCTATCATCCAGATGCCACGCTCTTTCAGCCACTCCATGGTTCGGGAAAGGTTCGTCACCTGAACCAGTGGAACATTTTCAGCGGCGCCACAGGCTACCTTTCGAGCCGTGGCATTCAGGGTGGCTGATTTGTCCTTGGGCGTGACCAGGGCATGCACACCTGCGGCATCCGCTGTTCTCAAACAGGCACCTAGATTATGAGGATCGGTCACACCGTCCAGAATCAGAAGAAAGGGAGGTTCATTCAGGCCATTGAGAAGATCTTCCAGATCACCTTCTCTATACACTTTTGCCTGAGCTACACGGGCAACAATACCCTGATGAACACCTTCAACTTTTGAGTCCAGTCGGGCGCGCTCAACAAAACGCACTGTTACACCCTGACTGCGGGCTTCATCCACCAGCGCATTGATACGTTTATCAGTGCGACCTTTTTGAATCATTAGTTCCAGAACTTTTTCCGGAGAATGTTCAAACAGGCTCTGCACAGCGTGCAGGCCAAAAACAACATCATCACTCATTGCGGGAATTCGTATACAGGTAAGGAATTAGGATTGTTCTGCATATTAGCAGAGCCAACGGCTCGAGTGGAATTTTGATCTACCCGCCAATTCCAGAATTCTCTGTGTACATAAAACGACCAACATCCTAGTATCAGAAAGTACTCAGGGAAAAGGTCGTCATAAGCAGCCGCTAAAAGAGCTGTAGATTCTATGAGTGCATAACAATAATAAAATAATGAAATAATGAAATAATGAAATAATGAAATAATGAAATGGACACCTGACAATGAAAAATCGTCGTCTACCTTTAACGGTGGCTATGATATTGCTCGCCTCGAGCAAAGCTATAGCAATGACCGTTCTCCCTCCACCTGATAACTCAGCTGCTGCCAAAGAGGCCGTTTATTCTCTGGCCCAGGGTTGCTATTCCATACAGTCTCCTGCCACCTCAAAGCATGCCCGTCGTTATCATAACGGTGGCGCTGTGGATAACGGCCTGAGTTATGAACTTAATGCCCACTCCGTGGGAGAAGCAGAAAAGTTCTACCTTAAACCGACTTCTTTCTCTCACTACCTGATTTATGATCGGGACGGACGCTATCTTGCAACCCACCAGCCGCTTCAGGTTTCAGCTGGCAGGTATGCTGGCTCCTATGCAGAATGGAAACTGGATGCCGTGCAAAGCAGTAACGGTCAGTTTGAATATCAAATGCATAATCTTGGCATGAACCGAACACTGCGCCACGGTACTGACCTTAAGTCCCGCTTAACTTTGAGGTAATGAGCGAGCAGGCTGTACTTTTGGTAAGAGAGTACAGTTTTCATACACTTTGCAGTCTAATCTACAGCATCAGCTTGTGTTCATAATTGTTCCGC
>NZ_JBPCXO010000363.1:0-3969 GCF_051008435.1 Endozoicomonas sp.
CGAGCATTTTCAGGTTCGCAGTGAGCGACCGGTGAGAAATCACATATTCGCCAGCCTATTGAGTTTTGTTTATCTTCAGAAAATGCAAATAGCGCAAGAGTTTACGAATATTTATCAGCACCAACGGGGGCTATTTAAAGAGACGGTTGGTAAATTCATTGAGAGCTTTGCAAAAGGCAAAGACCACCTGTTACCAAAATTAGCAAGTGCCATCAATGCGTAAGTCCTATTATGAGTAAAAGAAAGGCATTTTGCCCGGCAGTCGTCGATCATCTATTCTCCGTAGCAACCCTTTCATTGACACAGATGAAGAGAGGTTGCTGCTGCCACTTTGGGCTGGTTATTTTTCTTCTGTCTTTTCTCTGTCCTGGTCTCGCACAGGCTTATGACTTTCCTGTCAAAAATCCATTTCTGGCAACGGTAGCAGGCACGCCTCCCGAACAGCAGGTTAAATTGGATCAAACGACGGTCCGTGAGGCTATATTGGGTCTGGCGGGTGAAACGGTTGAAAATGCACCCGATATTTTCTGGGATGTGGTCAAACCACGGTTCAAACTGGCCTGGCAGGAGAAAGCTGCTCCGCTGATTTTTATTATTGCCGGTACTGGCGGGCGTTTTGATACCAGCAAGGTTGAGTTTCTGAAAAAGGTTTATTATCAGGCAGGCTTCCATGTTATTCAGATCTCATCGCCTACCAGCTATGATTTTGTTGTTTCCGGTTCGCAAACTCATCGACCGGGTCTGACACAGCAGGATTCCGAAGACCTTTATCGCTTGATGAAAGCCGCTGTTGAGCGAGCACGGTCATTCAGGAAAATCGATATTAATGGCTGGTATCTGACGGGCTATAGTCTCGGGGCACTCAATGCTGCGTTTATAGCCAGACTGGACAGTGAACAGAAAGCTTTTGGCTTTGAGCGAGTACTGCTACTGAACCCTCCTGTGAGTCTGCAACGTTCTATTGATAATCTCGACCGCTTACTCATGGCCGATGTGCAAGGTGTTGATGACTCAACAACGCTCTTTAATCACTTTTTTGACAAGCTGGCGGATTACTTTCGGACTCATAAAAGCATTGATCTGGATGAGTCGATGTTGTTTCATGTGCAAAAAAGCCCTTATGCATTGAGCCGTGAAGAATTAGCTCTGTTAATAGGCGTCAGTTTCAGGTTGTCAGTCGCTTCCATGTATTTCACTTCTGATGCGATGACTTGGGACAGTAATCTGATTCCGAAGGATTTTAAACTTAAACGAAGCGACAGCCGAACGCCATATTTCAAGCGAGCCATGCTCTGTAGTTTTGAATGTTACGTCAAAAAAGTTCTGATTCCTTATGTAGGGAAACAGAAAAAAGCTCATTCTGATCAGCAGATAGATGACTCAAAACAGCGAGCTCTTTTGTTTGAGCAAAACAGTTTACCTCATCTTGAAACCTGGTTGAAAAATGCACGGCATATCGGTGTGATGCACAATGCGGATGACTTTATTATTGATCAGAAAGGGCTCAATTTTCTTTACGATACCTTTGATCGCCGGATAAAAGTTTATCCACTGGGAGGGCACATGGGTAACCTGCAATATCATGAAAACGTGCAGGATATGCTCAGTTTTATGAAAGGAAAGGGGTTTCCTGATGCCTAGAGCTGGATTTCTGTTCCTGATGTTTGCTTTGATGACCTTTAACGTCTTTGCGAGTCAGCGTCTCCCCTACACAAACCCGATGGACACCCTGAAGTTTAATGACAGTGATGATGAACTGTTGGAAGAGTGGCACCACAAGATGGATCGTATGAAGTTTATGGATGTTTATGATCCTCTTGAATCACTCAATCGTCAGGTGTTCGTTCTCAACCGTCAGCTGGATCGCTATTTTCTCGAGCCAGTCATGCAGCTTTATGAAACAGTTACGCCGTCGTTTGCTCGTATAGGCGTTGCAAACTTTTTTCAGAATCTGAAGGAAGTTCCCACCATTATGAATGGCATACTTCAGTTAGACGGTGAGCGAACGGTTAAATCGACCAGTCGATTACTGATCAATTCAACGCTGGGGATGTTAGGGCTTTTTGATCCTGCAGAGAGTATGGGCTTGCCTCACAAACGCAATGAGTTTGGTACAACGCTGGCTAAATATGGAATAGGTGCTGGCCCTTATCTGATTATCCCTATCATTGGTCCCTACAGCTTGAGAGATGTCAGTGGTCTGGTCGTTGATCTGACCGCAGAAGATTATGTCGACTTTATGGGGGTCCCTTCCCAGGTTTTTTCTGAACCTGAAGTGTTTGCAATTTATGGTATTAACTATCGCTATACCGTTCCTATGAGCTATGACGATTTCAGCTCGCCTTTCAGCTATGACATGATCCGCTTTCTGTACACCAGAAAGCGGGAGTTGGAATTGAGGGTAGATGAGTAATCAGGCTTCTTTACGAACAAACACCCACTCTTTGTCATTCGACATGGCCTGGTTATAGCTATAACCCTCGTAATCAAAACCTTTCAGGTCATCGACTTTTTTCAGATTATTATCGATCGCATAACGACACATCAGGCCTCTGGCTTTTTTAGCGTAAAAGCTGATGATTTTGTACTTATCGCCTTTCCAGTCTTTGAAAACAGGGGTGATGATTTGCCCATTGAACAGCTTCGGTTTTACTGCTTTAAAGTATTCATTGGATGCCAGGTTAACCAGAATGTCATCTTTCTGAGTCGCCATTTCTGCGTTCAACTTTTCAGTGATCTGTTCACCCCAGAAAGTATAAAGGTCTTTACCTGCATTATTGGCAAACTTGGTGCCCATCTCCAGGCGGTAAGCCTGCATCAGGTCCAATGGTTTGAGCAAGCCGTAGAGCCCCGAGAGAATGCGAAGATGTTTCTGAGCATAATCAAACTGTTTGGCGTTCATCGTCTCTGCATCCAGACCCGTATAAACATCGCCTTTAAAAGCCAGAGCGGCTTGTTTGGCATTGTCCTGAGTAAAAGGCTGCTGCCAGGCTTCGTAGCGGGCTGCATTCAGCTGTGACAGTTTGTCGCTGATACTCATCAGGCTGCCAATATCAGCCGGGCTCAGCGCTCGCAGTTGATCAATAAGGTCCTGTGATTGATCCAGGAATTCAGGCTGACTGAACTTTTTGGTCACTGGAGCGGTGTCAAAGTCCAGCGTCTTGGCAGGTGACACGACAAAAAGCATAGGAGTTTCCTTCCTTTCGAATTCCGGTTAACAAGGCTGTGGTATACAGCTCTGGAAGCCTGTCGGATTTAAGCTTTCGAGCATGAAGTTTAGTTGAGCGAGTCACAACCCTGAGGCTGGCCTTCAGGGTGAGCACCATTAAGGTGTTCATCTAAAGCTAACCGCTCTTTCTGGATTTCAGGCCGACATTATCTGGAGTTAAACAGGCTCCTAGAAGCCGACCTATCTATTCTTGGTCAGACTCCTAGCACTATGGAACACATATTAGTAGAGGGCGCAGGGCTTTGGTAGTGGATTCTCTCTATCGCTCTGATAGGTATGGCTTCCATGCCATGGGGAGGCAGTTATTTCGTCTTGACTGGCATGACTTTGGCGTCTTTTTCATCGACACGGGTGTCATAGTCGGTCGTTAGAATCTGGGAGTTCCAGCTTTCATGTCCTTTGTATTGCACCAGAGACTGGGTTTTTATCTGATCTTTTCCGTCCTTGTCCTTCATTAGAATGCCAGACATAGAGATGACTACTGGAGAGTTGCAGCCTTCCATACTGATACTCATTGAAAGGGCATTACCGTTGGCAAAACCCAGAAAGGGGGCCTTGTAGCCAATACAGGATTGGGTTTAGGCCACGGCGGTAGTAAAAGTGCCCAGCAGTTCATTTTTTTGGCCCTTTTACAGGTTGGCTGATCATTTTTGGGCCTCCTGCCTGATTTTTAGATAGAGATAATCAAGATCATTGTAACCACATGCCTTGTATATTATCCGCTTGATGACACCATTGAA
>NZ_JBPCXO010000364.1:0-2171 GCF_051008435.1 Endozoicomonas sp.
GGATTTGGCCATTTTTTATGATTCTTTTCGTTGAATAGCTCGCTATTCGCCTCAAATAATCATAAAAACTGTCTCAAACCGGACTTTTTCTCGCTACGGTCGGCTAAGTCCGACAGACTCCTAGAGCCATCAGAACTGATCCAAAGACAACGGTTTTTGAGCTTGTGATGGCTTGAGCAGGACTGCTGGCAATGCTAAAGCTGTTTTTCCAGTCTTTGGTCGCCAGTGATGTTCGAGGTTTGGGAAAAGCATAATAAAGCTCATGATGTGCTCCAGCTTCTGTCAGGCAATAATCCTGGTTTTCAATCGAGCTGCTCTTTCCGGTTCTGTAACTACCTCATTGTCTTTATAAAAACAGGCGCAGTTGCACTCTGTGGAGGAGCATATAAGTGCATTATTATTTTCCTCTTCTGAAATACAGCTTCTATCAACAGGCAATGTTTCATTATTTGAAACAAATGACAGTTGATTTAAAAGACCTGGAGAGGGGAACAATGGTGAATTGGCTGCTGACTCTTCTGCATGGCATTCTGAAATCGAATTTGGGCTCCGGTACCAACGCTTTTCTTCAAAGCTGGAGATCAAACAGGTTTTAAGTTCGGCAGGCTGACTGGAAGAAAAAGCTTGAAGGGCATAAGCACTCAGTACCACTATGATCAGTCCATCAGTCCATCAGTCCATCAGTCCATCAGTCTCATCAGCCTCATATCATTACCTGCCAGTATCAGAAAATTGAGTCTGAATACTAGTTGATATTTTTGATTCGGCCGGCAGGTCAGTGCAGTCGAGAGTGAGTGGTCTATCCTGAAAGTCTCATTATTTTTTGGAGTGAATGGTGTGAATTTCAGGAAGTTCCTGGTAATTCTGGCGGTCATTCTGGGCATCTTTGCCATGGTTGCTTATCTGCTCGAAACGGCTGAAGAAGACGTAGAAAGTGATTTAGGTGATCCTGTTACCTTAATAGAAGGTAAAAAGCAGATTGCTCTTGTCACTGATTTTCCTCCTCAGAAAACCGTTGAAACAGAAGCAGCTAAGCAGAAAGCTGAAACACCTAAACGGTACACTATTTTTCAGTTTGAAAACCCGGATCATCAACCGGTATTGAATTCGCCCACACAAGCTGTGAAGCGTCTGCCAGATCCTGAAATTGATGCATTGATTAAAAACATGCATACCGCCATGGCCACCAATACTGGGGGGGGGATATCGGCCAATCAGGTAGGACAGTCTTTACAGCTCTTTCTGATTGGCCCACCCCCCATGATTAATGCAACAGTACCTTCCGATGTTTTTATTAACCCGGTGATTACTCAGGCCTCAAAGGAGAAAAGTTGTTTCTGGCACGGATGTTTGAGCTCAAAAGGTAAAAAGTTTGGCAAGGTGGCTACCTGGAATAGCATAACTATTGAAGCCATGGACCCTCAGGGACGAAAGTTTACGCGTCAGCTGAATGGGCTGGACGCCATTGTTGCCCAGCACGAGTTCCGACATCTGCTGGGTGGGGGCTACCATGACCATGCCCGGGAATTTGAAGATGAAATGGCTTTGTTGCAGAAGATGATGCAGAGAAAAATTAAAATGATAGAGCCCTGCAATAACTCAGAACCTTTCTTATTGGAAGACTACAAGCTGGGTGAAACGATTGACCAGTATGCTCAAAGAATAAATGAAACAAGCGTGAAAGAAAGAACAGTTGGTCTAAACGAACCACGTTCTTAGAACGTGGACTTGCTTTTGGCCCCCTAAAAGGGGGCTATTTACGGCCAGCCCTCTCAGAAGGCTGGCTTGAGTTGTCCCGATATTGATGGATCAGTTACGGAATGGAAGCTCCTGCTGGAGCCGTTCTTGCTTTTCTTGATACTTCACATATTTCTGTATCATTTCTGCATTCACCCCTACTGTGTCTACACAATACCCTTTTGCCCAAAAATGATTCCCCCAGTACGGCTTCAGGTAAGGAAATCGCGTAAATAATCTCAAAGCTGATTTTCCTTTAATCGTTCCTACCAGTTTTGAAATAGATATCTTTGGAGGCACTTTTACCAACTCATGTTACGCACCCATCAGAATTTGCCATACTTTCAAGCATGAACAGAGAGCTGTTTGAGCTGTATAGCGACTACCTGCTGTCCTCATTTGGTAAAACGACAGCAACACAGCTGTCCTCCATG
>NZ_JBPCXO010000365.1:0-14087 GCF_051008435.1 Endozoicomonas sp.
AGCTTTGCAGTCTGTTCACTCTGCTGTTCGTTGCGGGTTGAGAAAACCATGGGATAAAGGATAGTCGCTGCAAGGGAAAGGTATTATTCTCTTTCTCTGTCCAGCAGTTTTTTAGGAATTACGATTACTTTCTCTGGCAAGAAACTTTCTCTGTAACAGTCTTGTCAAAACCTATTGATGATATTGGAATTTGATACAGGGCATTTTAATTTGTCCCTGTCCTCTCGGTTGAATCAAGTCAATGCTCACTACGCATTAAAGCAGGAAGGGGTTGAAGTTTATGGTATTAAGAAAGGTGAAAGGACCGAGATGATACCCGTATCGACTGTGGAGCAGCTGAATTATTTCAGCCGCTATATCTTCAAGCCCAGCAAGGGATAACCAGGCATAGAATCAGCACTTGCCTCTGAGATCTACCGCCTTTGCAATGAGTTATCCTGAGATACTGTTCTTCTTTTACCCTGGCTTGGCCAACATGTATTGATAACACCTGCAAAGATAATCAATACCAGACTCACACCGTAAAAAGGCAAAAAACGTTCTGAGAAAATCAACAGCATATAAAGCGTTGACAGCAGAGGTGTCAGGAAGACAAAAGGTGCCAGAAAAGAGGCTTCCGTCCTACGCAAAGCCCATAGCCACAGCACATCTGAGAGACCATTGACCAATACACCAGAGATAATCACAATCATCAGACTTTTGCTGTCTGGCAACGTGAATTCGGAAAACACCAGCATGGAGATAAAAGAGGCCAGGGTCGCCACCCCAAAGAACACCAGCATTAAGCTATTAGCTTCCAACTGGATTCGCTTGCTTAATACTGAAAACAGGGCAAAACAGATGGCACCAGCCATGACCCATAGCAACAGGGAGGAGTTTTTTATAGACAGAGCCTGTAGCTCGCCTTTGGTCAAGACCAGAATAATGGCAGCAAACCCCAACAACAGGGACAGTATCTTACGACCATTCAGTGTCTCTCTAAGAATGATCACGGACAGCAGGGCAACAAAAATAGGCCAGGTATACTGCACAATCAAAACTTCCATTCCCTTGCCACCGGCATAGCCTTTATAAAGCAACAGGAAATAGAGATAGGTACCCAGTAACCCCAATACGGTGCTTTGTCCCCAGTCCCTGGCCGAGTATTTCTTTAAATGCTTTAAACTACCGCTGTATACACAAAGGCCTGCCACCATAATCAGTGAGAACAGGCTGGACCAGAATAAAAACTGATGATGGTCCAGTGAAGCCTGACCCAGTTTCGATACCACCGGAATCATTGCCCATAGCGCTACACAGACTAGTGCGCATAGCGTGCCCTTAAGGCGAAGTTTATCCATTCCCTGCTCCATCATGATTCCCTACTCCCTTGTTGTTGAAATGATGATCCAGCTATTCTGGCAAGATTTAGCTATCATATAAATTGAATGATTAAGATTTCAGAAATCACAATTAATGATTTCAAAGGAGTGAGAATGGACTTCAAGCAGCTACAGACGTTTCGAACGGCAGCCAGAACGCTGAATTTCACTGAAACAGCTCGACAGCTTCATTATGTCCAGTCAGCAGTAACGGCACACATTCGATCTTTGGAAGCATTACTGGATGTCAGACTCTTTGATCGCAATGGCCGGGGGGTAGCGCTCACTTCGGCGGGCGAACAATTGTTGGAATACGCAGATCGAATCGTGGCTTTGCGAGATGAGGCAGAACAATCCATTAAAAAGAGCCAGACGATCAGCGGTCGCTTAACACTGGCAGGGTATGAAACGGTATTAACTTATCGTCTACCAGGCATTTTGAAAGCTTTCACTGAGCACTATTCGGATGTGCAAGTCAGTGTTGCTTCCCTGAATGTCAGAGAGCTGCTTTCGCAGGTTGCAAATCACCAGGTCGACCTGGCTTTTCTACTGGAGAAAGAAGCCGCTCTGGCCAACATGGAAAAGCGACTTATCGGTCTAGAAAAAGTGGTAGTAGTGGCTGATCCAAACCATGAGCTCGTTAAAAAGAAAAAGGTTTTGGCCAAGGATCTTGCAGGTCATTCTCTGCTGTTAACCGAGCCTGGCTGCAGTTATCGAAATGCCTTTGAAGCCGCCCTTAAAAAGTCAGGTGTTCTGCCTGAACAGCGCATGGAGTTCATCAGTATTGAAGCGATAAAAGCCTGTGTGAAAATGGGGATGGGGGTGGCTGCTATCAGCGAAATATCTGTCGCTGAGGAGCTAAAACGTGGAGAACTGGTCAGCCTCAATTGGCAGGATGACGATTTATCTCTGGGACTTTATATGGTCTGGATTGCCAACCGATGGGTCTCCCCGGCATTAACCGCTTTTATAGAAAGTACCGTGGAAGCCAATCTCTTTGAAAGCTGAAGACGGCTTGGAGCATGTTTTCCGATCTGGCGAGAGGCCCTGCTCCATAAGACTAGAAAGCAAGGCCCTGAACCCTGATTCAGCCCAGAACCACCTTGCGATCACGGATAGTTTTAGCCACCGGATCGTGGATCTGACTGACCATATACTTCACAGCACTTTTCAGTTTTTTGACCAGCTTGGCAGGAAAAAAGCAATAGACTTCTCCACGCTCTCTTTTCAAAGTGATCCGGGAAGTGGCTGGAACATGCCAGTACATGAAGCGTTTTCTAACCATATACATGGGTGAATCTCCTGTGGGAGGGAAAGCTTCCTTTCCATGACAACAGGCACTCCATGCTCTGCGATTGAGTGGAACATTAGTCCACTCGCTCTCGGGAAAGTTCCCCACAGGCTTCACGGCGGCTACTTGTTCTTCCGGTGTTCCCGAATCTGGTCGTAAGCTACCTGAATTTCCTGGGCTTTCTGCTTGGCCACTTCCATCATCTCTTCAGGCAGGCCTTTAGCCACTAGTTTGTCCGGGTGGTGCTGACTCATCAGTTTTCTATAAGCTCTTTTCACTTCACTGTCTGTCGCAGAAGACTCTACGCCGATGACTTCATAAGCTTTGGAAAGACTTTGACCACTGTCTGGACGTGCCCAGCCTCCCCCTTGCTGTCCACCGGCATGGTAGTAGGCTCTCTGGGCCTGAAACCGCTTGTGCAACAGCTCGAAACTGATCTGGCTGACCCCCAGCTGGTCACAGACATGCTTGAATACCGCCCGCTCAGTCTGAGTCAGGCTGCCGTCGGCATAAGCAGCCTGCAGCTGAATTTCAAGAAACAGGGGAACCAGTGTGCTTGAACCCGCTACTCGGCGAAACTCAGCCAAAGCCTCTTTAATATCCGCAGAAGGCTGTTTGCCCTGATTAAAAAGATTGATCGCGACTTTACGTTGATCCGGGGTCAGGCGCATCTCATTCATAATGGCTGATGCCATTTCAATCTCATGCTCACTGACTCGTCCGTCGGCTTTTGCCAGCCTGCCCATGACCAGAAAGGTGGCCTGGAAAAACGCACTTTGAGCCCGTTGGCGATTAAAATGCCCACGGGGCCTGCCACCCGCCTGTTGATTAGGATTAATGTAATTCCGGTTTATCCAGGCACCCAGGATGCCACCGAATAGCGCCCCAAAAGGTCCTCCAGACACAAAACCGATGAATACACCGATCAGAATTGCCGTCATATTGCCCTGCTTTGATTTAAATGCTCTTCCAGACTCTGCAATCGTTCCACTGTACCGACATCGGTCCAGAGCCCAGAATAATGTTCGCCCGTCACTTTGCCCGAGGCCATCGCGTCAATCAACAGGGGAGCCAGCTTGAATGCCCCTGATTTACAATGTGCAAAGAGTTCTGCTGATATTACGCTCAGGCCACTGAAAGTCAGCTTGTTTTGACCTTCGGGTTGCACCAATCCCTGTTCATCCAGAGAAAAATCGCCGACTTCCTTGAAACCGGGGTTATCCACCAGTACCAGATGGGCCAGCTCTGGGGGTGACTCGGGCAAAGACTGGAAAGAATAGTCGGTAAACACATCCCCATTGATCAACAGGAAGGGTTCATTACCTAATAAAGGCAGCGCTTTGAAAACACCCCCTCCGGTTTCCAGGGGTTCCGATTCCGCCGAATATTCAATATTCAGTCCCCAATGATCGCCATTTCCCAACGCCTTAACCAGCTTCTCTCCCAGCCAGGCATGGTTGATCACAATGTCCCGAAAGCCACTTTTAGAAAGTTTTTCCAGATGATGGACAATTAATGGCTTGCCACCAACTTCCACCAGAGGCTTGGGCTTTTCCAATGTTAACGGCCTGAGTCTTTTGCCTAAACCGGCGGCCAGAATCATCGCTTTCACTGTTCGGTCTCTTTCCGGGTAGCGGCAATACAATCGTCCAGAATCGGCGCTACTGACTGCTTGAGCCACTCGGCATGGGAGGCCAGCGCTTCATACCGTTCACAGACATCCACAACATAAGCAAAGGTAGCTGGAATTTCTGGCAGGTACTGAGGCTTGTTATCACGGAACCAGAGCCGGGAAAATATACCCAGACATTTGAGGTGCCTTTGCAGTCCTATCCAGTCAAACCATTTGAGGCAGGTGTCAAAGTTAACATCCTTGAGCTGGGGGTGAGTCTTGATGAACACCCTCAACCAGCTTTCGACCTTGTGTCTGGGCCAGCGGATATAGCAATCCTTCAACAGCGAAACGGCATCGTATAATACCGGCCCATGCAGCGCTCCCTGAAAATCAATCACGCCCAGATTGCCTTCGGAAAGCACCATCAGGTTTCTGGAATGAAAATCGCGATGAACGACCCCTTTGGGTTGTTGCAAGGCGGTCTCAGTCAGAAGTTCAAACAGATTGCCCAACTGTTTGTTGGAAGTAGGCTCCACGTCCAGCCCCAGCAATGCTTGCAGAAACCAGCGAGAATAGATCTCCAGCTCGGTCATTAACAGTTCACGGCTATAAGGGGGCAGAGTATCAGGCTCACACCTTTGTATTTGCAGGATAATATCCAGTGCCTTTCGATAGTACTCATCGGCACTGTTGTCATTCAGAACTTCCAGCAACAATGTGTCACCAAAATCATCCACCAGCATAAAGCCTGACTGATAATCCACAGAGTGCACACCCGGCACACAAATGCCCTGGGCCTTGAGCAAACCGGCAATAGAGACGAAAGCACGGGAATCTTCGGTTTCTGGCGGGGCGTCTACCGCCAGCAATGAGCCTTCAGGCACCTGCAGTCGGTAGTAGTTTCTGAATCCGGCATCTCCACCCACTGGGCTCATCTGGGCAGCCCAGACGGGTAATTCCTGACCCGGCGTTAAAGCCTTGTGCGCCCATTGTTTTAATTTCTGGAGGCGTTCGTGAGAAGACGGTGTCACTTGTTTTGCATATCCTGTATTGATTAAGCAGTCACCTTCAGGCTCAGTGAGTCCATTTGACTTGCCAGCCCGACTGAGACTCCTCTGGAAACGGTCTGGCTGCAAGGCTCTGAAACCGGTGACACTGGAGTGACTCTTCTGCCGTGGATGGTGAAAAAAATTCTCTTACATTCATGGCCGTCTATGCAATATTCGGACTGATCGACTGAAGGTTTAACATCTAAATGATGAAATTTATTGCACTGAAAGACAGAGTAACACAGACTAGTAACAGTGATAACTGACCCTGTTGTGTGTTCACTGTGATAGCGATCGCGCTTGGCTATAAACAGCCATGGGCTATAAACAGTCATGGGCAAAGAAAAACATTTTACGTCACACTCAAGTCTGTAAAGCGACGCAGCCAATGTTTTTCACTGTAAACGGTGAACAGGCTCTGGAACGAGAAGTCATCAGGCAAAAGGTAAAAAATTAAAAGAAGCGCCATTTTGCAGACTATTCAGAGGGGAATTCAGGTATCATCCTCCGCTGCAAAAAACCATGTAATGAAAACAACGTCCTCTATATAACACACAGCAGGACATTATTTTCATGGTAAAAAGCAGATGTTCGCTCTACGATTTTTCAGAGGTCTGTCAATATTTGGCAGACTGCTGACCTGAACCTTCATGTATTCGGAACAGCTGGCGATCATGACAACCACACACAATGCCCTAACCACTGTTGTACAGAGCGCTGTTTCAAGCAGCAGGATAAGTGACAAGGTTTTCTGTGCAGGTATCAGGCATGACAGAGCAGATTTAAACAGCCATCGACCATGGCATTTCGCTGCCTCCCACTTCGGTCTATACCGGAGGAAACAAGGAGCAAGCGATCAATCCACGGTAATAAGAACGGCCCGGGATAGTTGAGCTCATGGAGAAACACCCTCTACCTTTCAAACCAAGGACATTACCTTTAGCGATTGCCACCGTGCTGCTTGCCAGCCAACCGGCCGCCAAGGTTTATGCCGAATCCACACTGTCGCCTGATGATCAGTGGAGCTGTAAAGCCAGCTCTGATGGCTCCGGCTGGCAATGTTCAGTCGAGCCTATTAAGCCAGGTACCATGAAACGGGCCCCTCGCCCTGTGGTACCTGCTGTGACTGAAACCGCTCGTAAAAAATCCAGCAGCCAGACAGTCACTGTGGCTACCAGTAACAGCCGGGCCAACCTCAAAGAAACGCTCGACTGGTTACCCAGATCCCAACTCAGCGAAAGTAAGCAAAAAGCGCTTGATGAGGAAACACCCTGGTGTGTTGGTAACTATTCAGAACCTGCCCGCCCTGGTAAAAATTTCTCGGGCAATCCTGATGCAGCACCGATTGTTGCCGAAGCGGATGAATCCGCTTACGACCAGGATGAAGTAGCCACTTTGACTGGCAATGTTTCGGTCAGGCAGGGTAACCGCCAGCTCCAGAGCGATACGGCCCGGATGAACCGCACGACCAACTATGCAGAATTTGAAGGCAACGTGGTTTTCCGTGAGCCGGGCACTCTGCTGGTAGGTGATTATGGTGACATGCTGCTCGATACCGGGCGGGCGACCGTCAAGAATGCCAGCTATGCCATGCACGAAGCTCATGCCAGGGGTGAGTCAAAAGAAATCATCCGTAATGAGGACTCCACGCTGGTACTGGATGATGCTTCCTACACGACCTGCCGCCCCGGTGATGAAAGCTGGTTGCTGACAGGCAAGAACGTCACCCTGGACCCCAATACCGGTTTTGGTACAGCACGTGATGCAGTCATCCGAGTCGAAGGGCTGCCCATTTTCTACGCGCCGTACATGTACTTCCCAATTGATGATCGCCGTCAGTCTGGTTTTCTGTATCCGACGATTGCCTCAAACAGTGATAACGGTCTGGATTTAACCCTGCCCTATTACTGGAACATTGCACCGAACTACGATGCCACCATTACTCCTCGCATTATGTCCAAGCGAGGCTTGTTGCTGGAAAACGAATTCCGCTACATGAACGAAAGTGGTGATGGGGAAGTGGGCCTTTCCGGACTGACCAATAAGGATAAACTGAAAGACGAAAATCCTTATTATGATCAGGAACGCTGGCTGGCCAGTGTGCAATACAACCAGCGCTTTTCTGAACGCTGGACGGCCAAGCTCGATTATGCCGATGCCAGCGACAAAAACTACATCAAGGATTTTGGCACCAGCCTGAACCTGTCCAGTTCCGCCCCTCTGAATCAGATGGCAGGTACCCAGTACCTGGGAGGGAATGACTACAACAACTGGACCTTCAATCTGAATGCTCATCAGTTCAAGAACATGAGCCAGACATCTGATGACCCATACAACAAACTGCCGCAACTGGTTTTCAGTGGCAACTGGCAAGCCGGTGAAACATTACAGGTCAACTACCTGGCGGATTACACCCAGTTCAGCCGGGCGGATGACTGGCGGTTCAAACAGGAAATTGACGATCCGGCTTTTGAAGATCCAGATATCAAAAAGAGCATTTATGATGAAGGTTTCGGTATAAAGCGGGCTGAGGGTGGCCGGGCTTATGGCCAGACAGGCATCAGCTACCCAATGCAGACCGTCTGGGGCTTCCTGACACCGGAAGTCAAAGTACGCAGTGTTAATTACAGTTTGAACAATCTGGTGGAAAGCGAAGTCATTAAAGATCTTCAGGGCGCCTATGGCACTTCAGCCATTGACCCCAATGACTTTACCAAGTCTCCAAACACGACGGCTGCGTCCTTCAGCCTTGACAGTGGACTGTACTTCGAACGTTTTACCAACCTGTTCGGCACTGACTTTACCCATACTCTGGAACCCAGGGCCAAATACCTGTATGCGCCCTATGTCGAAAATCAGGAGTACAACCCGATCTTTGACACCGCCGCCATGGGCTTTACTTACGGTTCACTCTGGCTGGATAATCGCTTCAGTGGCTATGATCGCATTGGCGATGCCAACCAGCTGTCACTGGGTGTCACCACACGGCTTATTGAAGATGATGGCTTTGAGCGGATGCGCTTTGGTATCGGTCAGATTGTCTACTTTAAGGATCGCAGGGTTTATATAGCCAGCAATCTGGGTCAGGAAGGCAAGCCTCCGATTGATGTTGATGAAAACTACGACGCTATGGATGAGAGGCTCAGAAATGAACTGACCGATCCAACCTCGCCACTGGCCTCGGAATTCATCTACAATTTCAACCGTTCAATGAGCCTGAGACAGGACTTCTCCTGGAATACCAACGAGAATCGCCTGGATAACTATGGTATGTACTATCGCTGGCAGCCCGAACAGCGTAAGACTGTGAATCTGGGTTTCCGCTTCAGGGACCAGGTAGAGCGCTATGTTCAGGACAAGGATGGGCATAATGTACTGGTGGATCCCAGCGACCCTAACAAAGGCTTCCAGACCACCAATAACAATATGAAACAGACCGACCTGTCTTTTGCCTGGCCGATCCCGATGACCACCAGCTGGGTGGGTATGGGTCGCTGGCAATATGATTTGACTAACAAGAGGAACCTTGAGAGCCTTGCTGGTGTCGAATACAACAGTTGCTGTTATCAGGTTCGGTTTTTCTGGCGTTCATGGATCGAAACAGATGATAATATCGACCACCCTGATCCGAAGAACGGTGTTTTCTTCCAGTTCATATTGCGTGGACTGGGTAATATTACCGGTAGCTCCGGAACGGAATACTTGCAAGGTATCCAAGGTTACGAGATTCGCGAGAAGTAATGATGAAGGGATTGAAGAATCTATTCTTTGCCGCCTGCTGCGTCTTTGCAGTAGTCGGAGGTACGGCTAACGCCAAGCCCGTACCACTGGATCGCATTGTTGCCGTCGTCGACAAGGACGTGGTAATGGAAAGCGAACTAAATAATCGTATTGAAGCCGTCCAGCGTCAGCTGAGCAGCCGAAATATTTCTATGCCTCCTGACAATATTCTGAAGAAACAGGTGCTTGAGCAACTGATTCTGGAGAATCTGCAATTGCAGATGGGTCAGCGTGGCGGAATCCGCATTGATGACTGGACGTTGAATGACGCCATCAGCAAAATAGCCAAGCGTAATGGTATGTCTGTTGAAGCTTTCAAGAAAAATCTTGAATCTGACGGCTTGTCATACGCAGATGCCCGGGAAGAAATTCGTCGTGAGATGATTATCAACCGTGTGCGTCAACGGCAGATTGCCGAGCGCATTCAGATCAGCGAGCAGGAAGTGGATAACTTTCTGAAATCGCCTGAAGGCCAGGCCAGCATGCAGATTGAATACCGTCTGGGTCATATCCTGATTGCCACACCGGACAACCCGACACCTTCTCAGGTTCGGGAAGCCGAAAAGAAAGCCAATAATATTTCTATTCAGCTTGATAAAGGTGCCAATTTTGCAGAGATGGCTCTCACCTACTCCAGCGGCCAGAACGCCCTGAAAGGCGGTGATCTGGGCTGGCGTTCTGCTGACCAATTGCCCTCTCTCTTTGCCGAACAGGCCCTGAAGATGAAAGACGGAGAAGTGTCGACACCGATCCGAAGCCCTGGCGGCTTTCATATCTTCAAACTGATCGACACCCGTGGCAATGAAAAGCATATGGAGCAGCAGGTCCATGTTCGTCATATCCTGATCAAGCCCAACGAGATTCGCAGTGATCTTGAAGCGCAAATGTTAGCCAAGAGCCTGTACGACCGCATTGAGTCCGGTCAGGACTTTGGTGAGCTGGCCAAGGCTTATTCTGACGACACTGGCTCTGCGTTGAATGGCGGTGATCTGAACTGGGTTTCTCCGAAATCACTGGTTCCGGAATTCCAGAAAGCCATGAAAGATACGCCCCAGAAAGTGATCAGCGAGCCTTTCAAGAGCTCCTATGGCTGGCACGTTCTGCAGGTACTGGGCACACGTAACTCAGACATCAGCAACCAGGTTCGCAGGAACAAGGTTCGTGAAGTACTGGGTAACCGCAAGTTTGAAGAAGAGCTTCAAGTGTGGTTGCGTGAAATCAGAGATCAGAGCTACGTAGAAGTACGCCTCTAAACCTGATCTTTTAAGCCAGAAAACAGCAACGCCCCGGTTTACCCGGGGCGTTGCTGTTTTCTGGCTGTTTGTAGACTCTATTTTCCTGCCAACCGTTTTTAGTGGAACCTTTTTCACTTATGGCTGATATATGACCACACACTCACTGCCCAGGCTGATCATTACTTCTGGCGAACCTGCCGGTATTGGACCCGATCTCTGCCTCATGCTGGCTAACCAGCCACTTCCTGCACAAATAGTCGTTGCCGCTGACCCAGAACTTCTGGCAGAACGAGCACGCACACTGGGCGTGGAGGTGACACTGACATTATTCAACCCTGATGAGCAACAAGTTGCAAAGGCTGGCACGCTTCTGGTTGCCCCCATCACGCTGTCTGAACCCTGCTCTGCGGGACAACTCAATAAAGCCAACAGCCCCTATGTGCTGGAGATGTTGAGCTATGCAGTTGAAGGTTGTCAAAATGGTCTGTTCGATGCCATGGTAACAGCACCTGTCAGCAAGGAAGTCATCAATAACGCTGGCATTCCTTTTAGCGGCCACACAGAGTTTCTGGCAGAAAAAACCGATACACAAAAAGTCGTTATGATGCTGGCGACTGAAGGCCTGAGAGTTGCACTGGCCACGACACACCTGCCGCTGAAAGATGTCTCTTCTGCCATTACCCAGTCATCTCTGGAAGAAGTCATCCAAATCCTTCACAAAGAGCTGGCTACAAAATTTGCCATTCAACACCCCAGAATCCTGGTATGTGGACTAAACCCTCACGCTGGTGAAGGCGGACACCTTGGCATGGAAGAAATAGAGACCATCATTCCAGTACTCGATAAGTTGAATAGCCTGGGGATGAATCTGGTTGGCCCCTTGCCTGCCGACACACTCTTTAACCCCAAATACCTTGAGAAGGCTGATGCCGTTCTTGCCATGTATCACGATCAGGGCTTACCGGTTCTCAAGTACAAGGGTTTTGGTAATGCCGTCAATATCACTCTGGGACTCCCCATCATTCGCACCTCTGTCGATCATGGCACGGCTTTGGATCTGGCAGGCACTGGAAAAGTAGACTCGGGTAGCCTGTTTACTGCTATTCGTTATGCACTTGATTTGATTTAAGGTCGGCGGTGACGAAACCAACGCCTTCTATTCCCGCCAGAATTATATGAGCAACCGCTGTTGCCCGGCTGGCCCGGATGCTGTCTTTCCAGCCATCTGCGTTGCTGTAGGTGAACAAACCGGTGGCCTGGAGTTCCCAGAGCTCCTGGCCGAAGTTTGAACCGGCTGCCTGCCAGTCGTGCAGTTTTTGGTGATAATCATCTGAGGGATGCAGACTGTCCGCACAGTGGGTCAGAAAACAGGCGGCGGCTTACAGCAAACTCATTTTTCAAGAACCCATCTGCGTTTTGAAATAAGCCTACCTGAAGGCCTCTTTATCCAGATACGAATCATAACAACTGGAACGAAATCAGACTTATTAATATATTTACCAAATCTCCATCATTGGCCTTCCAGATCATATAGATTCAATGGATTCACAAGTTCAAGAATCATAACTATTGTGTTACTAAAGGACTCATAATAATCGTCGTTGTCCTGTACAGAGTAATCTTTGGCTTCAGCGCGCTCATTCAGTTTGGCGACTTTCGCAAGATACTTAGTCTCAAAAGCTTTCTCAGAAAGTAAGCTTGAATCCTCAAGCATTTGTTGTAGTGCATCTCGCTCTCCCAAATCGGAACTATCGCCATCGAATGGAAGAACATCATTCTTTAAAAGGAATGACAACTTCCTTTCAATTATTTGACTCAGTGTTAATTTGCCTACTGGTGATATATTCATAGCCAGAACAACTCCCGATTGAATATAATATGATGAGTAGCACTGCACGATTTTTCCTTAAACATTTCCATCAGTTTAACCAGATTCATATTAACACCTTCTATTCTGCAATCTTATTTAAGTTTGCATCCAAAGTACCATACCTGGTCTTCTTGCTGCCAAGTTCTTCAATGGATTTAGCCATTTTCCATACGCCTCCGTTATGCGCCCCATTACCATCTCCGCTACCCACATCTCTCGTAATGTAGTTTTTCTTCTTTTTGTTGTAGTAAACTGCTTGGCCATGCACTTTATACTGAGTTTTTTCATAGCCAAGCTTTTTTGCTGCCGCAGTTGCTTCTTTTGTTGTTTTATAGAAAATTTCACCTTTGGTGGCCATAGCCATTCCGACACCCACCACCCCCAACTTGGCAACACCGCCACCCGCCACCTCCAGCCCAATATCAGACAGTGGCGCAAAACTCTCCAGTAGGCTTTCATCTCCGGGATGGGTGTCGGGATGAAACGAGTCCATGACCCGTTGCCCTTCGCCGGTTTTGCCTTGTAGCTGGTTAATACCCCTATCCAGGGTTTCACCTGAAACATAAGTGCCTGCTGTCCAAAGGGCTGCAGCCAGGGGCATATTTCCCGCTTTTATGGCCATCAGGTCGGCGGTGACGAAACCAACACCTTCTATGCCCGCCAGGATAATATGGGCAACCGCTGTCGCCCGGCTGGCCCGGATGCTGTCTTTCCAGCCATCGGCGTTGCTGTAGGTGAACAAACCGGTGGCCTGCAGTTCCAAGATCTCCTGGCCGAAGTTTGAACCGGCTGCCTGCCAGTCGTGCAGTTTTTGGTGATAATCATCTGAGGGATGCAGACTGTCCGCACAGTGGGTCAGAAAACGGGCGGCAGCTTTACAGCGGACTTATTTTTCAAGAGCCCTTCTGCATTTTCAAATAAGCTTTCCTGAACTCCTCCTTATCCAGAGGGAAGTCTCTTTTGATTTTGATTCCTTGATAATTGAAAACTTCATAGTCTATATCAACATTTTTTACAGCCCCTTTTTCATTATAAATGGTGTACATCCACGGATCTTGGAATTCATTACCCATTTCACCAACGGTTTCAGCTTTTGTAATGACAGCAAATGCTTTGCACATATCTTCGTCACTCAAGGGTGACTCTGCTCTAAGGTCAATAAATGTATTAAACTCACCAGGGACAATATCGTAGAAAATCAGCACTTGACTGTTCTTGGGGCGATTTAAAATGTCCTCAGTATTTTCCCACGCTAAGATAAAGATTTTACCCATATCAATACCTAATACACGTGCAGTGATATTGACAATTTCATTTTCGCTGTATTCATTTTTTAACCACACATTGTAAAAATCCATGACTAATCCCCTCGATTTTCTTTAAAGATTTCAATAGCTCTTTTAAAGTCAGTTTCTGGAATTTTTTCCATCTGAACCACCTCTCTGGCTCTTCCAGTATCACCAAATTTATTCAGTATACCGTAAGCTCTAAACTCCCCCGGTGTTAAATTCATCAGTCCATCGCCACGGACAGGGAAAAATTTCTCTTTCTCGTGATGTTTGTATACTCTCCCGTTGACGTAAACTTCACTTCCATCCCTGATACTGACTCTGGCTTGCCCCTGACTGATGACTTCCATATCTGCCTTGATATCAACATAATCAAATGCAACGGTATTGAGATCCTTCTTGTGAGGGCTGTCCGTTCTTTTCATTCCTTTTCGTTTCCCCTGGTAAAGCTCTGATAGCTGGTGTTTGGGATCGGGATCAATGACCTTGTCCGGATGGAAAGGTTTTGTTTTTTCAAGAACAGGATAGACCGCTTCTCCTGCAAATTTTTTGACCTTGCCGACAAAAGGGACACTTGCCAGCTTTACCCCTGCCCCC
>NZ_JBPCXO010000366.1:0-5708 GCF_051008435.1 Endozoicomonas sp.
GTTCATAGCACTTGGCGTTATCGAGGAGGTCATAAAGTTTCATGACACTGTTTTACAAGAAAACGTCTTCTATTCATAGCCACATAAGTCATCCTGTTTCCAGCTCCCCGGAATCCACTAAGAGCCATTCCAGAAAGAACGGCCCAATTATTCGATGAATTCGATTAAATAGGTCAACTATTCTCACGAATCCATCGAATAATTCGACTCGTTCTACTGAAATTTATGCTCGAAAGCATAAGTCCGACAGCTTCTAGTTAAACAGACCTATTCTCAGCCGAGACACACGACAGAAACGTCTTTCATGTTCTGACGAAGAGATTTTCACGGTAGATATCATGAGCATACTCATCACCGGCGGTGCCGGTTACATTGGCAGCCACACCTGCCTGGAACTGTTGAATGCTGGCCATAAAGTCGTGGTCGTAGACAACCTCTGCAATGCCAAGGAAGAATCTCTCGTTCGAGTCAGCAAATTGAGCGGCAAAGAAATTCACTTTCATAAAGTGGATATCCGTGACAAGAAAGGTATGAGAGAAGTATTCAGGCAGCATGCCATTGACGCCGTCATCCACTTTGCGGGACTGAAAGCCGTGGGTGAGTCCACCCGAATCCCTCACGAATACTATGACAACAGTCTCACAGGGACATTGAACCTTGTGAAAATCATGTCCGAGTTTAATGTTCATAATCTTGTATTCAGCTCTTCAGCTACGGTTTACGGCGATCCTCATAAGGTTCCCATTCGCGAAGACTTTCCGACAGGTTCTCCGACCAACCCCTACGGCAAAAGCAAACTGATGATAGAGGAAATTCTCAGGGATCTTGCTACCTCCGATGAACGCTGGAACTTCAGCCTGCTGCGTTATTTCAATCCAGTGGGTGCTCATGAATCAGGACTGATTGGTGAAGACCCTAACGGTATTCCCAACAACCTGATGCCTTTTATTGCTCAGGTGGCCGTGGGTAAACGGGAAAGTCTGGCCATTTTTGGTCATGACTACCCAACTCCCGACGGTACTGGAGTACGAGATTACATTCATGTGGTTGATCTGGCTAAAGGTCACCTGGCAGCCCTGCAGACACACTGGAATTCAAGAGGCGTTCATACCTATAACCTGGGAACCGGTAAGGGTAGCAGCGTATTTGAAATGCTCAGGGCTTTTGAGAAAGCCTGCGGTTCGCCACTACGTTTTCATATTGCACCTCGCCGTCCCGGCGATATTGCCGAATGCTATGCCGACCCAACCTATGCCGAAGAACAGCTGGGTTGGCGAGCAACTCTTAGCGTTGATGACATGTGCGCAGATACCTGGAGATGGCAGTCTAAAAATCCAGCAGGTTATGAGAACTAACCCTTTCCCAGACTTCCTAACGTTACCCGGTAAATTGTCATGAGCTATTCAGAGTTTAATCCTGCTGATCACCCCCATCGCCGCTTCAACCCTCTAACTGGCGAATGGATTCTTGTATCGCCTCACCGTGCCAAACGGCCATGGCAGGGACAAGTTGAAAAAACAGCTGAAGACCGGCCCCCAAGCCACGATCCGGAATGTTATCTTTGCCCGGGCAACACCCGAATAACCGGTGACCAGAACCCCGATTACACCCGACCTTATGTTTTTGGTAATGATTTTCCAGCCCTGCTGACAGATACACCGGATGCAACGTCTCAGTCCGAACTGTTCAGGTCAGAAACGGCGCGTGGAGAAGCCCGGGTTATCTGTTTCTCCCCCGACCACAGCAAAACACTGCCCCAGCTTTCCTGCCAGGAAATTCATGACATCATCAACACCTGGGCGGATCAGGTCACCGAGCTGGGTCAACAATACCCCTGGGTTCAGGTCTTTGAGAACAAGGGGGCTGTCATGGGTTGCTCAAACCCGCACCCTCACGGACAAGTCTGGGCCAGTAGCTTTTTGCCCAATGAAGCTCAAAAAGAAAACGACAACCAACTGAAATGGGTAGAGCAGAAACAGAACAACCTGCTGGTTCAATATGCCCAGCAAGAGTCAGAATCTGGTGAGCGAACCGTCGTCGAGAATGATCACTGGATTGCTGTCGTTCCCTACTGGGCTGCCTGGCCATTTGAGACTCTGCTTTTGCCAAAGCAACCGGTGACAAGGCTGCCTGAGCTTTCTGAAAGTCAACGCAAGAGTCTGGCAGACTGCCTGAAGCGGCTGACGACAAAATACGACAACCTGTTCCAGACTTCATTCCCCTATTCCATGGGATGGCATGGTGCTCCCAGCCTGCAGGGCGACTTTGAACACTGGCAATTGCATGCTCATTTCTATCCTCCCTTACTTCGCTCAGCCACAGTAAGAAAGTTCATGGTGGGATTTGAAATGCTGGCTGAAGCCCAGAGAGACCTGACAGCCGAACAGGCAGCAGAACGTCTGAGAAACCTCCCGGAAATTCACTATCTTGAGGCATAAGCAGAGCCCATCATGACGGACTTAAAGTTGCAGCTGACCAAGCTCTTTGAAGAAACCTTTAACGCACAGCCAAATCATTTTTTTCAGGCCCCCGGACGCGTCAACCTGATTGGTGAACACACCGATTACAACGATGGTTTTGTACTGCCTTGCGCCATCGACTATCAGACTATGATTGCAGCAAGCCTCCGAGAAGACGACAAAGTCGTTGTAACGGCTGCAAACTATGACGGACAGAAGACCGAGTTTGTCCTGAACCGTCCCATTCCGGCCAGCAAAGGGGCTAAATGGAGCAACTATCTGCGTGGGGTGGCCACAACTCTTCTTAAGAAAGGCTACAGCGTCAAAGGAGCCAACTTGGCGATCGCAGGGAATGTTCCACAAGGTGCAGGGCTCAGCTCATCGGCCAGCCTGGAGGTGGTTACCGGCCTGGCGCTGTCCAGACTTTCAGGCCTGGAGATCAGCCTCAAGGATCTGGCTTTGACAGGCCAGGAAGCAGAAAATCACTACGTGGGTGTTAATTGTGGAATCATGGATCAGATGGTTTCGGCCCTGGGTGAAAATGATCACGCCATGCTTCTGGATTGCCGCAGCCTGGATACCCGCTCTGTCGCCATTCCCGAAGACGCTGCTGTGGTCATTATCAACTCCAATAAAAAGCGTGGTCTGGTTGACAGTGAATACAACACACGCCGAAGTCAATGTGAGCAGGTTGCCAGTCACTTCAAGGTTAAGGCCTTAAGAGATATCTCCCTGGAGGATCTTGAAGAACAGAAAAGCCAGCTGGATGAACTGGCTTACCGCCAAGCTCGTCATGTGATCACTGAAAATGCCCGAACCCTGACTGCCGCAGAAGTCTTGCCAACAGGCAACCTGAAACTGATGGGGCAATTAATGGCCCAATCTCACGCGTCAATGCGAGACGACTTTGAGATCACGGTTCCCCAAATCGATGCCATCGTCGAAATCGTAAAGGGTGTCATTGGTGAACGCGGCGGAGTTCGAATGACCGGTGGTGGTTTTGGAGGTTGTGTTGTTGCTCTTGCTCCAACCGATTTAGTGGATGATATTCAATCTGCTATAGATCAGCAGTACTTTGATCGAACCGGCCTGACTGCAGATATTTATGTCTGCAACGCGTCACAGGGAACATCCGTTCTTATTTGACCTACCGCCCCTGCCCTTTTGATGTGTTCATTGGGGCAGATTCCAGAGATTGAACGTGCCCAGACTCAGTAGCCGCTAACGATGAATATTTACTCTGAACCTTATGGCTTGAACCGTTTTGGTCAACAGGTCACACGCTACAGACTGTCTAATGACTGTGGCATGGAAGTCACGATTCTTGATCGGGGCTGTATTATTGAAAGCATAAAAACACCCGATATTCATGGGAATACCATCAATCTGGTTCTGGGATGCGACTCTCTATCTGACTATGAACAGGAAACGGCCTACTTTGGCGCGGTTATTGGTCGTTATGCCAATCGAATAAATAAAGGCCGTCTGCCAATAGGGAATGAGGTCTATCAACTGGCAACAAACAATGGGGAAAACCATCTCCACGGTGGTCAGCGGGGCTTTGATGATCAGATTTGGGAAACGAGATCCGGTTTTAGCCGCGATCAGGCCAGACTTGAGCTGAAATACCTGTCCAGAGACGGCGAAGAAAACTACCCTGGCAATCTATCTGTTGATATCACCTACACCTTGAACCAGAACAACGAACTGATCATTGATTATCAAGCCTCCACGGATAAGCCCACAGTCGTTAATCTGACCAACCATACCTACTTTAATTTGAAGGGTCGGGGCACAGCACTCAACCATCGCCTTCAGCTATTCGCCGAATACTTCACACCTACAGATAACCTGTTGATTCCAACAGGAGAAATCGCCCCCGTCAAAGATACACCGATGGATTTCACCACTCCCCGTACTATCGGTGCCAATTTAGATGAAACCTTTGTACCTATCCGCCTGGCTGGGGGTTACGATCATAACTGGATGACCGGAAAGAAACCGTCAGACTCACCGGAATTAATAGCCAAAGTCATGGAGCCAGAATCCCGAAGAACTCTGGAGGTCTGGACAACCTGCCCGGGTATCCAGTTTTATACAGGCAACTTCCTTGAGGGAGAACCTGCACGAGCCCACTCCACCTATAAGAAACACGACGGCTTCTGCCTTGAAACGCAATATTATCCGGACTCCCCTAACCAACCACACTTTCCGTCCACACAACTCCTACCGGACGAAATCTATAAGGAAGCCACCCTCTTCCGGTTTGGCCTGGATGAGACATGAATGAACTAGCACAACAGAGAGCTCACTGAAGAACACGGGAATTTACCAGCAAGCCTTCCCAGATCATATAAATTTGACCATGGTTTAACTCCTTCAAGAGGCCACCATGGTTAAGCGGCTACTGTCTATTGCATGCGCATCGCTCCCCCCTCTTTCTATCCATCCATGCCCACTCTGAGAACCAACACTCTGTCCCAGACTGGTCAGCCGAAAGCATAACCAGCGGCTCTGTTTCCAGTGCCAGTTCTGCAGCGCAAGAGTTCAATTTCAAAATATTGAAGGAACGCCCGGTAAAGTCAGTATTCACTTACGCCGCAGGCGGAGGTAATGACAGCTACAACATTAAAAAGATCACGAACCCTTTCAAAACCATCAACCTGATCGCTCAGGCTCGTAATCTGGAAGCCAGCTATGGCAGCTGTCGTCACGTAATGCCTGTCATTGTCATCTATACCCGTGACCATTGAAGATGCTTGATTTTTCAGTACTTTTCTAACAGTCTCCAGCAATGCCTAAAATCACCCTTACCGACCAGCAAAAAATAGCCTTGGAATCCCGCCATAAAACATCGCGGGATTCACGAGAGTGTGACCGTATCAAAGCGGTTCTACTCAACTCTGAAGGTTGGTCACCGTCTTCTATTGCTCAGGCCTTGAGAAAAAGTGAAGAGACTATCTGTCACCACCTGAATGACTATCTGAAAAAAGAAAAACTGAGGCCTGAAAATGGTGGCAGCAACAGCCGTTTGAATGATGAGCAGACTCAGCAACTGATCGAGCACATTTCTGAGCACACCTATGCTCATACACATCAGATCGTTGCCTATATTGATGATCGCTAGGAGCCTGTCGGACTTAAGACTATTTCGGCCTAAATTCCAGAAAGAACGGCCCAATTATTCGATGAATTCGATTAAATAGGTCAACTATTCTCACGAATCCATCGAATAATTCGACTCGTTCT
>NZ_JBPCXO010000367.1:0-18866 GCF_051008435.1 Endozoicomonas sp.
AGCATAAAGGCGGTAAAAGGCTGCCAATCTGTAAAAATGAGCAAATCACGTCGGAGATATGGATGTTTTTTGCTCATTTTGTGATTTTGGATATCTGAATAACCTATTCTCGGT
Source organism: Endozoicomonas sp. (assembly GCF_051008435.1). Classification (GTDB taxonomy): domain Bacteria; phylum Pseudomonadota; class Gammaproteobacteria; order Pseudomonadales; family Endozoicomonadaceae; genus Endozoicomonas_A. The sequence continues at coordinate 115 of NZ_JBPCXO010000367.1, forward strand.
CAGGCTCCTAGGAACTGCAACACCCATTCAAACCCGATCAGAAGACCTTTGGGATTTGGTGCGCGTTTTACATCAGGGGCAGGGGCGTTTTGTTTTGGGTAATGATTTTGCCCGCTGGCATAGCCCAAAAGAAGTATTACCGATTTTATCCGGTGAAGAGGAAGTGACCGATCCTCAATATGGATGGGAGCTATTACGTTCACCACTGCCGACAGTGGATTCCACCAATGAAGGTGGTGCCCGGCGTTTATACAGTGCTATCCGGCAAGATTTAGGCATCGCCAAGGAGAAGTGGCAAGCCGGTTCTTATACCGACTTGGGTATCGATGTACGGGAAGATTTGGAAATCGCATTGGAAAAAACCATTGCCGGTGCCAGCTTCTTTCAACGGGAAAACCCTTTCGTTCGTCATGTAGTGCTGCGTAAACGCACCACCTTGGAAGACGCCGGTTTACTGAAAAAAATTGGCGTTGATATTCACCCAAACCTGAACCTTATCCGGGAAGTGAATGACTTCCATACCTTATTTGAAGGGCAGGCGCTTCGCACCAGTGAGCATTTCCGGGAAGCCTACGCCGAAGCAAGGGTATTTGGGAAAGCGTTAAGTAAAGGCGGTAAGGGTGGCGGCTTTATGAAAAATCTGATGGAACAACGAATTTGTTCCAGCGTGATTGCAGGCATTAATACTGCGCAAAAATTGCTGGAAGGTCGCACCATTCATGAAGAGACAGACGATGAAGATTTTGATGTTGTCGTTCAGAACGATGCTGAACGGGCAGCACTGTCCACACTTCTGCACCGCCTGAAACAAGTCAAAGAAGATCCTAAGTTAAACGCTGTAATCCATTATCTGGAAACAGAAGGCTGGCTTGAACACGGCGTTATTATTTTCAGCCAGTATTACGATACGGCGCGCTGGGTAGCGGATTCGTTAGCCAAACGATACAAGCAGGAAGCTGTTGGGCTTTATGCTGGAGCAGGACGAAGCAAGTTATATCGCGAGGGTGAGGCAGTGGGCATTCAGCGGGAAACCCTCAAAGAAATGGTGGCAGATCGTGAACTCAGAATCATGGTGGCGACGGATGCCGCCTGTGAAGGTCTTAACCTGCAAACACTGGGTACACTGATCAATATTGACCTGCCCTGGAACCCCACCAAACTGGAACAACGAATTGGGCGTATCAAACGTTTCGGACAAGCTCGTGATCGTGTGGATATGTTGAACCTGGTCAATGAACAAACGGTGGATGAAAAAGTGTATAACCGCCTTTCAGAGCGAATGCGAGATCGCTTTGACCTGTTTGGCTCACTGCCAGATACCATCAAGGATGAATGGATTGAAGACATTGAAACACTGGGTGAAAAAATGGACGAATATATTCACGACCACAAGGAAGCCACCGGCTTCGACTTGAGATATAACGCATCGATGCAGCCATCGGATAATGAATGGCGGGATTGTTCTCAGGTGCTTTCGCAGCGGGACTTTGCCAGCCTGATGCGGGAAGGGTGGAGTGGCTGACCGTTGGTAGATAAGGAAGCTGCTTTCCATGCAATAAGGATGAATAAGACGAGAAAATGCGTCAGCCGAAAAATAGCAGAGCGAGAAGCTCGACACTTTATGAAATTAACGGGCTAACATTTCTTACTGTTGAGTAAAGTTCAGAAAGTTTGCTGTCCGGACATTCAATGCAGGAATACCATCATTCCTGTCAGCCAGTCGGCGGGTTATAATGCCCGGCTACGGAAAATGAGCTGTAACTGAAAACAGCAGAGGTATTTCATCAGGGGGCTTCCCGTTATGGGCATTCAGAGGGCCTGCTTTGGCAGGTGATATGAATGAGCATCCTGATTGCAGGTTGTGAACAAGGAGCACGCAGTGACTGAACAGGTAACAGAGTACATGCATGAACTGGGCAAAAAAGCCCGGGAAGCCAGTGCATGGGTGGCCAAAGCGGATACCGGTCTGAAAAACCAGGCTTTGCTGGCGATCGCCACTGAGCTGGAGGCAACTCGACCGGCATTGCGTGAAGCCAACGCTGTAGATCTGGAAAACGGTCGAGGTCGTGGACTGGATGCTGCTCTTTTGGATCGACTGGAGCTGACCGACGCCCGCATTGATACCATGATTGAGAATCTGAGTCAGGTGGCTTCACTGCCTGATCCAGTGGGCACGATTGATGATCTTAAATACGTTCCCAGTGGTATTCAGGTCGGCAAAATGCGAGTACCTCTGGGAGTGATTGGTATCATTTATGAATCTCGACCCAACGTCACGATCGAGGCTGCCAGTCTCTGTTTGAAATCAGGCAATGCCGTCATTCTCAGAGGGGGGAGTGAATCTATCGCTTCCAACCGGGCGATTGCTCAGTGCATTCAGAAGGGACTGAGTTCTGCTGGTCTGCCAGAAGCGGCGGTGCAGGTGGTTGAAACCACCGATCGTGAAGCCGTAGGGGCACTGATCAGTATGCCCGAATATGTTGATGTCATTGTTCCAAGAGGGGGTAAAGGCCTGATCGAGCGTATTAGCCGTGATGCCAGAGTCCCTGTGATCAAGCATCTGGATGGCATCTGTCATGTTTACATTGATGATCTGGCTGATCGAGAAAAGGCGGTGGCGATTGCCGTCAATGCCAAAACGCATCGCTATGGCGTTTGCAATGCCATGGAAACCCTGCTTGTAAACAGAGTCGTTGCGGCTGATATACTGCCAGAGCTGGCTCAGCGTTATGAAGAAATGGGTGTTGAACTCAGGGGCTGCCCTGAGGTCTGTGATATTGTTCCAAGTGCTTTGACGGCCACTGAAGAAGACTGGCAAACAGAATATCTGGCGCCGGTGTTGTCCATTAAAGTGGTTGGGGATATGAGTGAAGCGATTCAACATATCAATCGCTATGGCTCTCACCATACCGACTCGATTATTACTGAGAGCTACACCCGTGGCCGGGATTTTCTGAGAGAAGTCGATTCCAGCTCTGTAATAATCAATGCGTCTACCCGCTTTGCGGATGGTTTTGAATACGGTCTTGGTGCTGAGATTGGTATTTCTACGGACAAGATCCACGCCCGTGGTCCTGTGGGGCTCGAAGGGCTAACGTCCCAGAAATATGTAGTATTGGGCGATGGTCATATCCGGAAATAACGGATTGCCAATACCCCCAGTGACGGTCAATGATCGCATCCTATAATAGCTGGTTCTGTACATAAGTACTCAATCAGCAAGCAATTATGACAAAAGCCTGTACAATTCATGTTCAGGCTTTTGGTTTTTATCGAGAGTACGCCGATACGGTGTCTCCCTGTTCTCATTGGAGCAGAGGGACGCACGATTTTGGCTTAAGGCTGTGTGCCAATGCAGTCAGCCTCCCAAGGCTGAGCTGGCAGTAAAAAAGACAGGTATCTAAAGAGATATATGCAATCTGAACAACTGAAACAACTGGTTATTGACGCAATTGAAGAAATGAAAGGCAACGACATTAATTGCCTGGACGTTTCCGAACTGACCAGCGTAACCGACTACATGATTATCGCCAGCGGTACTTCCAACCGTCATGTGAAGTCTGTAGCGGACAATGTCATTGAAAAGTGCAAGAAGAGCGGTACACGTCCACTGGGTTCTGAAGGCCAGGATAAATCCGAATGGGTTCTGGTTGATTTAGGCGATGTGGTTGTACACGTTATGATGCCAGCTACCCGTGCGTTCTATGATCTTGAACGTCTCTGGGAGTCCAGCGAGGAACAGCAGGTTACCGAGCAGTCCTGATGCGTGTTCGTCTGATCTCTGTGGGTTCAAAAATGCCAGGCTGGGTGGATGAAGGCTATAAGGAATACAGCCGTCGTCTGGGCTCTGACCTGAAACTGGATCTGATTGAGATCCCGTTGAACCGGCGTAGCAAGGGGGCTGATGTCAGTCGCCTGCAAGAGAAAGAAGCCGTTCAAATGCTGGCTGCAGCAGGGCAGGGCGATCTGGTCGTGACTATGGAGATCAAGGGGAAGCCCTGGTCGACTGAGAAACTGGCAGACAATATGGGGGAGTGGATGCACTCTGGCCGCAATGTCAGTCTGATGGTAGGGGGCCCGGAAGGCCTTCATCCCAGTGTAATGGCTCAGGCTGATCTTCGATGGTCATTGTCGCCATTGACGTTACCCCATCCGCTGGTCAGGGTGGTTGTAGCTGAACAGGTCTATCGTGCCTGGAGTATTCTCAAGAATCACCCTTACCATAAATAGATGGTCGCTATGAACGACAGATAATGTCTGTTTTGAAAGACTTGAAAATGAGCTGTTCATGGCAGTAATGAAAAAATGTCTATGGGGTGAACAAGGGGAGTGCTTTTTACCTCAATAGCGTTACCCCTTAGTCATTAAAAATAGAAATTGTCCTGCTAGGAGCCCGACCGAGAATAGTGGTCGAGATTAAAATTGAGCAGAGCGAGGTCATTTTTCCGATGGATTTGTGCGAATAGTGGGTCTATTCAATTAAATTCATCGGAAAAATGAGCTGCTCTTTCTGGATTTTAGGCCGATCTGTCTATTCTCAGACAGGCTCCTGAGACTTCATTTTCACAACAAACGGCCCTGAGCGATTGAAATGATTTTTCGTAACTCTCGGGAATGAAAAGTCTTTCAGGCTAAAGAATTGAATAAGTGAAGAAAGCAATGCTTTCACGGTAAAACAGATGCCGGTGAATACCTTAAAGGACCACAAAGCAGAGCAACGGATTGTCAGTATTCGGACCTGGTTGGCACTGGTCTTCATGATCCTGCTGGTCATGGTGCTGGTTTCCAGGCTTTTCTATCTTCAGGTGGTCAAGCACGATGAATTGGCCACTCAGTCTGAAGAAAATCGTGTTCTTTTGCAGACAGTGCCTCCGGTGCGAGGGCTGATCTATGACCGCAATGGCAATCTACTGGCAACCAACCGTTCCAGTCAAACCCTGGCGATTGTGCGTGAGCGTGTAGAAGACCTTGATCAGCTGCTCGATGATGTTGCCCAGATCATTCCTATTTCCGAGAATGAGCGCAATCGTTTCCTCCAACAAATAAAACGACGCAGACCTTTTGAATCGGTCCCTCTGAAATTCCGCTTAAATGATGAGCAGATTGCTCTGATCGCCGTAAACCAGTTTCGTCTGCCAGGTGTAGAGATTAATGCTGAGTTGGTTCGTGAATACCCCGAAGGTAGCTCTTTTGCTCACAGTGTTGGCTATGTGGGACGCATTAATGACCGCGAATTGAAGGCGCTTGATCCAGCTCTGTACACGGGTACCTATACCATAGGAAAGATTGGTCTTGAGCGCTTTTATGAACCAATACTTTTGGGTAAACCCGGTTATCAGGAAGTCGAAGTCAACGCTCGTGGTCGTGTTACCAGGGTGTTGAACCGGGTGAATCCTTCGCCTGGCAAAGATCTTCAGCTTTACATCGATACGGATCTGCAAAATGCTGCTATCAAGGCCATGAAGGGAAGAAGAGGTTCCGTTGTGGCACTTGATCCTAAGACGGGCGGTGTCATGGCTATGGTCAGTAATCCGGCGTTTGATCCCAACCTGTTTGTGACGGGTATTGATTACGCCACGTTTAATGATCTCAATACGGATATTGAAAGGCCGCTCTATAATCGTGCGACATTGGGTGAGTATCCTCCGGCTTCCACAATCAAGCCGCTGGTGGCGTTGGGCCTGCTTTCCAATGATGTGGTACAAAGGGATGACAAGATCTACGACAAAGGCTGGTTCCAGCTGCCTGGCAGTGATCACCGATTCCGTAACTGGAACCGTCGGGGTGAGGGCTGGATTGATATGAAACAGGCTATCCTGCGCTCCAACGATACCTTTTTCTATAACATGGCCGGGAAGATAGGTATTGATCGTCTCCATGACTTCCTCAGTCAGTTCGGAATGGGCCGCAAGACGGGTATTGATATTCACGAAGAAAGAATTGGCCTGCTGCCTTCAAGGGAATGGAAACGTGGAGCCTATGGCCAGCCCTGGTATCCCGGCGAAACGGTTATTGCCATCATTGGTCAGGGATACATGCTGACGACTCCCATGCAGCTGGCAGAGTCGGTTACCTTGATTGCCAACCGAGGTAAGCATGTTCAGCCTCGTTTGGTTAAGGAAGATATTCCAGCGTTTCAGAGTCCTGAATGGGGTCATGATATTGAACTGGATGATCGGGACTGGGATTTTGTGATTGACGCTATGGACAAGGTTGTCAGTTACAGCCGGGGAACCGCCTATTGGCGAATTGGTCGTGGGTTGAAGTATCGAATGGCTGGCAAGACCGGTACTGCTCAGGTGGTCAGTATTCCCCAGGGTGAGGAGTATGATGCGGAGAAACTCAAGGAATTCCAGCGAGACCACAGCCTCTTTGTTGCTTTTGCCCCTATTGAAGATCCTCAGATAGCCATTGCCATAGTACTGGAGAACAACAATGGTGCTGCCAACATTGCCCGTGATGTGATGGATTATTATCTCCTGCCAAGGCTGGCTAAAGCAGAGCAGGAGAGAGCCCGTGCTGATAACAAGAGGACCGAGCAATGACCGGCCAGGATTTTGTTCGCCAGCTCAATGAAGGGCAGGGTTTCCACAAAGCTCCGGATTGGTCAGAGCGTCTGCATATCGACTTTATGCTGATTGGGTTTCTGGCTATGGTCTGTGGAGCGGGACTGTTTGTTCTCTACAGTGCCAGTGGACAGGATATGAGTATTGTCATTCGACAAGCGGTTTATATGCTCATTGGTTTTGCTGGCATGATCATCATTGCTCAGTTTTCTCCCCGACTTTTGATGCGGCTGTCGCCCTGGATTTACATTGGCGGTGTCATTCTGTTGATTGCTGTATTGGTTATGGGGATTCATTCCAAGGGTGCTCAACGTTGGATTCAATTGCCTTTTATTCGTTTTCAGCCTTCTGAAATTATCAAACTGATCATGCCGATTGTGGTAGCGACTTATCTTTCCAGACGGCAACTGCCGCCTTCTTTGAAGGATATTGTGGTCGTACTGATCATGATCGGTATCCCGGTGGTACTGATTGCCAAGCAGCCAGATCTGGGTACTTCTCTATTGATTGGTGCCTCAGGTATGTTTGTTTTGCTGCTGGCAGGGCTGAGAAAACGTTTAATTTTTTCTGCCGTTATGCTGGCTGTTCCTTCTATCTGGGGCTTCTGGCATTTTGTTATGCTCAATTATCAGAAGCAGCGGGTACTCACCTTTCTGAATCCTGAAAGTGATCCCTGGGGAGCAGGTTGGAATATTATTCAGTCGAAAATAGCCATAGGGTCTGGCGGGATTTATGGAAAAGGTTGGCTGTTGGGTACTCAGTCTCACCTGGACTTCCTGCCGGAAAGTCATACTGACTTTATCATTGCGGTACTGGCTGAAGAGTTTGGTTTGATGGGGTGTCTGGTTTTGCTGGCACTTTATTCTTTGATTATTGGCCGAGGCTTATTTATTACCCTCAAAGCCCAGACGCTGTTTGGCAGACTGCTGGCAGGTAGTATAACCCTGACGTTTTTTGTCTACATTTTTGTCAATATCGGTATGGTGAGTGGTCTGCTTCCTGTTGTAGGTGTTCCGTTGCCTCTGGTGAGTCGGGGAGGAACCTCGCTGGCTACCCTGATGGCTGGTTTTGGCATACTAATGTCGATTCATACCCACAAAACATTTCTGGGGCAAAGCCGATAAGCATCAATGAAACTTTCTTTTCAAGTCCGAAAAGGAAGCTTTTCAAGCGGTAGCTGTCATCGTGAAAGTGCGACTCTTGATCTCTTGCGCTATTTTTATGGTTGAGTCGATGATTTACGTTGTTTGGTGGGCCATCGATTGGCAGCTTGCTCATAGAATTTTGATAGTGCTCTTTAGGGTGTAAAAGGTCTGTGGCGGTGCTTGATTCTCTCCTGACAAACTTATTACACACACGTGCTAGTTGTCTCTTCAGGACTGCTGTAGAGTAAGCATTATCCCGTATGATTTTCAGGAAAACGGATATCCAGAGTAGTAACAGGGGGATGAATATGGCCTTACGGGCAAAACTATTATGTACGGTATTCAGCGGCTGTCTTCTGGCAGGGTCAGTCATGGCTGCTGATACGGAAAAAGCAGTAAGCAAGAAACCCGATTACGCCCTTCAACCTGAAGTGAAGGCGTTTATTGATGATCTGGTGAAGAGCGAAAAATTCTCTCGTCAGGAACTGCAGGACATTCTGGGTAAGGCTCACAAGTCGGACCGCGTGCTTGAGTTAATCAGCAGGCCCGCCGAGAAGCGCCTGGAATGGAAAGATTATCGCAGGATTTTCATGACTCAGGAGCGAGTTGATCGTGGTGTTACCTTCTGGGAAGCTCACGAGAAAACTCTCACGCGAGTTGAAAAACAGTACGGTGTGCCTGCTCATGTGATTGTCGCCATTATTGGTGTCGAAACCTACTATGGGCGGCAGACAGGTGGGTTCAAGGTTCTGGATGCTCTTTCTACCTTGAGTTTTGATTATCCACCCCGCAGCAAGTTTTTCACGAAACAGCTGAAAGAGTTCCTGATTCTGACTCGTGAGCAGAAACTGGATGCTTCCGATCTAACCGGCTCCTATGCCGGAGCGATGGGAATCCCCCAGTTTATGCCCTCCAGCTATCGGGCTTATGCGGTGGATTATACCGGTGATGGTCAGTCCAATATCTGGAAACAGGAAGAAGACGCTATTGCCAGTGTTGCAAACTATCTTCGCGAAAATGGCTGGAAAGCGGGTAAGCCCATTGTCAGCAAGGCAAAGGTGACCGGAACCAAGTATGAGAAAGTTGTGTCTGATTCAGTCAGGCCCAAGAAAACTCTGAAACAGCTGGAAGGTTCTGGTTGGCGTCCGGTGGCAGTGTTGCCCGAAGCGTCCAAGGTCGCAGCCATTAAGCTGGAAGGGGATAAAGGACCTGAGTACTGGTTGGGAATGCATAATTTCTATGTCATTACGACTTATAACCGCAGCAAGCTTTATGCAATGGCCGTTTATCAGCTGGCAAGAGATGTAAAATCCAGCTATAAAACATCTGTGCCAAAGCCTCAGAAGACCGTGGCTGAAAAACAGTCCCAATAATCTGGGTTTCAGACCGAAATTGCCTTAAATCCGAAAGGCTCCTAGAGTACCGTTTTTATGCGTTGAGCGTAAAAACGGTTTTCTTTTTTATATTACAGGCAATTGTTCAGGTGGGATTCTTCGCCATTGACTGAATAATTTTAAAGCGTCATATCGTATGAAATTGATAATCAGAACAAGATCCATAGCAGGAAGCATTCTGGGCCTGATCATTCTCCTGTTGAGTGGTTGTGTTACCGTTCAGGATGGAGCGCCCAAAGAGAAAAGAGATGTCAGCCAGATCCCTGATGCCATTCCGGTGACTCATGATGGCAAGTTCAAGGACTCTCCTTACGAACTCAATGGGGTAGCCTACACACCGATGAAGAGTGCTAAAGGTTACCAGGAAGAGGGCGTAGCCTCATGGTATGGCACCAAGTTTCATGGCAAACAGACGGCTAATGGCGAGGTTTATGACCTCTACGGTATGACAGCCGCTCACAAGACTTTACCGCTGCCATCTTACGTTAAGGTAACTAACAGCCGAAATGGCAAATCTGTGGTACTTCGGGTCAATGATCGAGGGCCGTTTCATAGTGACCGGGTCATTGATCTTTCTTATGCAGCAGCGGTCAAACTGGGGTTTGCCAACGTTGGAGTGACCGATGTGCTGGTTGAGGGTATTGATGTTAAGTCTTTTGCTGCAGCCAAGAGTCCTGAAAGTACTGATCCTGATGAGGCTGATAACCAGCAACTGTTTATTCAGCTGGCTGCACTTAAAAACTACCATAACGCCCAAGTGTTACGTCGGCAGATAGCTGAAACGATTGGTAGTAATATCAAGGTCGTGAAGGGAGAAGACGTACCTGAGCCTTTTTACCGGGTCAGAATTGGACCTGTACAAACGCCTGAGCACCTGGAAGAGTTATTGGATAAGCTGGATGAAGGCAAGTTTGACGTACCTTTTCTGGTTTACGAAGATGCTATCACGGAGTAATCTGAACAAGATTAATAGCTAGGAGCCTGTCGGACTTAAGACTATTTCGGCCTGAATTCCAGAAAGAACGGCCCAAATATTCGATGAATTCGATTAAATAGGTCAACTATTCTCACGAATCCATCGACTCGTTCTACTGAAATTTATGCTCGAAAGCATAAGTCAGACAGGCTCCTAGGAGCGTGGGCGAGAATAGACAGGTCGGCCTGAAATCCAGAAAGAACGGCCCATTTTTTCGATAAATTTGATTGAGTAGGCCCACTATTCGCACAAAATTATCGGAAAAATGGCCTCGTTCTACTGAATTTTAATCTCGACCGCTATTCCCGCCCACGCTCCTGGTCGGGTTGAAGTGGTTGCAGGTTTCCGGGCTGGCTTGAAATGATCATTCTGTGAACATATTACATTCTATTTTCACTGCGTCCCCTTAAACTCATCGGTCGGTAACATTATAATGACCGGCAACAGAGAATTTCAGAGCTAATTTTTAAATGACCAAACGATTGAGTCCTGTCCGTGCCAGCCATGAGCGATTGAAAAAGCTCGCTGGATGGGCGTCCATGCTGTTTATTCTGACGACCGGAACGGTTCAGGCAAAGACAGGTGCCCTGATTCCTGCTGCTCCCAAGATTGCTGCCAAAAGTTTTATCCTGATGGATGCTGACAGTGAAGAGATACTGGCTTCCGAAAACCCGGATGAAACCCAGCATCCTGCCAGCCTGACCAAAATGATGACGGCCTATATTGGCGAGGTGGAGCTGGCTGCAGATAATATTCAGCGCGAAGATGAAGTGCTGATCAGTGAAAAAGCCTGGAAGATGACCGGTTCCACCATGTTTGTGGAAGTGGGCGAGAGAGTTCCGGTACAGGAACTGTTGAAGGGAATTATTATTATTTCCGGCAACGACGCCAGTGTTGCACTGTCTGAGCATATTGCTGGCAGCGAAGATGCCTTTGCGCAGCTGATGAACAACACCGCGAAAAGAATCGGGATGATTAATTCCCATTTCATGAATGCTTCTGGTTGGCCTGCGACTGACCACTATTCCACCGCCAGAGATCTTGCGATACTGTCTCGTCATATTGTTAAAGACTACCCGGAATACTACGAGCTGTACGCTCAGAAGTATTATCAATACGGCATTGACAAGAAGACGGGTAAGCCACTGCGTCGTCAGGCTAACCGTAACCGTCTTCTCTGGACTAACCCTTATGTAGATGGTCTGAAAACCGGTCATATTGAAGCCAGCGGTTTTGGTCTGGCGGCAACAGCCAAGCGTGACGGACGTCGTCTGATTACTGTGATTCTGGGTGCCAAGAGTGAAAAGCAGCGTGCTGAAGAGGCACAGAAACTGCTGACCTACGGCTTCCGTTTCTTTGAAAACGTCGATGTCAAAAAAGGTGGTGTAACACTAGAGACTGTGCCGGTCTGGAAAGGCAGACAGGATAAAGTGAATGTTACCATCGACAAGGATCTGATTGTCACAGTTCCACGGGGTACCGGTAAAGACCTGAAGGCGACTCTGGATATTAATCCAATGATTGAAGCGCCTATTGAAGCAGGGCAGCAGCTGGGTACTCTGAAAGTGACCATCAACGACGAAATCATCAAAGAAGTGCCTCTGAGAGCTGAAGCTGCGGTAGAACGCGGTGGCTTCTTCAAGCGTCTGTGGGATAGTGTCAGGCTCTTCTTTAAAGGATTGTTCTGATAAGCTGGTGAATGTGCCTGTCGGGCACCTTCCCGGTCAGCGAAACAAAAATACCTTCAGGCTCTGGCGGGTCTGAAGGTATTTCATTTATTGTCAGTGGATAAGAATGACTGATCAAGAAGTACCCAAGATTGAGTTTCCCTGCGATTACGAGATTCGTATCGTAGGTAATGCTGCTCCGGATTTTCAGGAAGCTGTCTGCACAATCGTTAAACAGCATGATCCGGATTATGATGGCAACTTCCGACTGAAAGAGAGCCGTACTGGCAAATACACGTCTGTTATGGTGACTATTCGAGCTACCGGAGAGCCTCAGCTAAAAGCTATCTTTGAAGATCTGAAAGCGACTGGCCGAGTTCAGATGGTACTTTAATGAAACTCAACATCCGCTATCTGGGCAGGCAGCCCTATGAGCCCGTTTTTGAGGCTATGAAAAGATTCTCCGCGCAGAGAGATGAGCAGACCGTTGATGAACTCTGGTTTGTAGAGCATGACCCTGTTTTTACTCTGGGTCAGGCGGGTAAGCCGGAGCATGTTCTGGCCCCGGGTGACATACCGGTGGTCAAGGTGGACCGTGGAGGCCAGGTGACCTATCACGGACCGGGGCAGCTGGTGATCTATCTGTTGCTGGATGTACGTCGTTCAGGTAGTGGGCCCAGGAAAGTGGTCTCGGCAATTGAGAGCTCCATCATTAAAGTACTCTCAAGTTATGGTGTAGAATCCTACGCCAGGCCTGATGCTCCCGGTGTTTATATCGACGGAGCCAAGATTGCAGCCCTGGGGCTGAGATTCAGGCAGATGAAAAGTTACCATGGGCTGAGTTTCAATCTGAATATGGATCTGGAACCGTTTGCCCGTATTAACCCCTGCGGCTACGAAGGCCTGCAGGTGACCCAGCTCAGGGACTTTCACGACCCTGTAGAGTGGGATGAAGTGAGCAATCGCTTACTTGAGTGCCTTATGGAGGAACTTGGGTATAATGAGGCTCAAACGGTAAAGGAAGAAACGGAGTTTTATCTGGCTCAAGAGGCCTGATAAACCTGTCTTCATATCTAAATACAAGGTAGTGAACGAACCCATTCACAAACCGGTAAAACTGATCAACATGGCTGTGACTCTATGACCGATAGCAACCTGATTCCAACAGTTCAGATTCCGGCTGTTACTATTCAAAGCGGCGAAAAATTCGTCAATGAAAAAGGAATTACCGCCATCAAGAATGGCATCAAGGCCAGTAACCATTCCGATGAATCGGTTCAGCCTTTTATGCGTAAGCCTGAATGGTTGAGAATCAAACCCAAGTACGGCATCAAGTTCAAAGAGGTCAAGGGTACCGTACACGAGCACAAACTGAGCACCGTTTGTGAAGAGGCGATGTGCCCGAACATTAATGAGTGCTGGAGCTCGGGTACTGCTACGATCATGCTCATGGGGGATGTCTGTACCCGTGCCTGTCGTTTCTGTGCTGTGAATACCGGAAACCCTAAAGGCTGGCTCGACAAGGATGAGCCGGACCATACCGCCAACAGTGTAAAGCTGATGAACCTGAAATATCTGGTTCTGACTTCCGTGAATCGCGATGATCTGGAAGACGGTGGTGCGGGTCATTATGCAGCAGTGGTACAACGTGTGAAGGAAGTGAATCCTGAAACCGACGTTGAAGCCCTGACACCGGATTTTCTGGGTGTGCTCGCAGATGTTGAAACAGTCGTCGACAGTGGTATTGTCGTTTTTGCTCAGAACGTTGAAACCGTTAAGCGTCTGACCCACCCGGTTCGTGATCCCCGTGCCAGCTACGAACAGACTCTGGATGTTCTGGCTCACTCCAAAAAGTATCGCCCGGATGTACTCACCAAAACCAGCCTGATGCTGGGCCTGGGTGAAACTGAAGAAGAGATTATCGAAACCATGGATGATCTCAGGGCTATTAATTGCGATATTCTGACCCTTGGTCAGTACCTGCAACCGACCAAAAACCATTTGCCTATTGATCGTTACATCACGCCTGAAGAGTTTGAAAAGTATCGTCAGTGGGGTCTGGACAGAGGCTTCGTAGAAGTCGTAGCGGGTGCTCTGGTTCGCTCCAGCTACCGTGCCGAGCAGGTGTTGCAGAAGAATAATGTGGGTCTGGGCTAATAAGCCACGTTATTCGTGAAAGAGAGTCTTATAGAGATGCTGAGCTGGTGTGCATTTGTAGAGGTTGTTAGTCAGATCTAAAAAGTGCCAGTCAAGGCTTGGGGGGAGGTGTTTGATTCAAACACCTCCGACTAGAAAATCTAAGGACTCTATGATTTCTTGCCGCATGTACCCAAGATTCCCTACTTTGTTCTTTAATAGTTTTCTGGGTACAGAAGCCATTTGAGGCGTCATTACCAGTAGGCGAGTACCCAATAATTCGACTGTAAGCATTAAGACTTTCATGGCCTTTTTGTCAAAGTGATTCCGGTCTATTAAGGGTATGACAACTGAGGATCCCAAATCATCCAGGAAGTCCGCTTGGATATTTAACAAATAGGGATATGTGTCACTGGTCTGTTTATTGGTGTTCTCATAGACATCAAACTGAGCCATCAGAATGTCCTTACATCATCACTAAAGCAGCCATTTTCTTCTACGAAATCGTTATAACCCTCTATGGCACCTCTATTCTGCTCCTTCCATTCTTTTTGCTTATGTTCTTTTAGCTTCACTGCTAAAGCCTCTTCCAGAGTAGCAGAAAGGTTAAGGTTTAGATCTTCTATTTTATCAAGTAAGTCACTGTTTATGCTGAGGTTTTTTGGCTTCTTTGCTGCACCGGCATCGTATAAAATCCTCATTTTTTTGCTCCTTTCTGCACTAGGTCATACGCATAAGTATACGCATATGATCTTGAGTTGACCAAAGAGAGAGTTAAAAGGTTTACTTGCTTTCCTTCATCTGGAGAAATGCATAATCAGTGTGTTTCTTACTTGAGCATATGAGGCAGTGAAAAAGGCCGCTGTTTTCAGCGGCCTTTTTTGTATCGGATGTTTTTGTTGATTTTACGAGACCATTTAAAAGGTCTATTATTTGGTCTTGTGGTAAAGGAGAAATATAAAAGGAGAGAACTTTATGGCTTCCCACATTCTTACCGACAGGGCTGCCAGTATTTCTGAGCTGAAGGCTAATCCCATGAAGGTAGTAGCAAGCGGTGACGGTCTTCCTGTTGCTGTTCTTAATCGGAATGAACCAGCATTTTACTGTGTTCCAGCCAAGGCCTATGAAGCCATGATGGAGCTTATTGAGGATATGGAATTGCTGGATCTTGTGAAGGAAAGAGAGGCTGAAGAATCCGTGAAGGTTTCTCTTGATGACCTATGAACTAGCGTTCAAGAAATCAGCGTTGAAGGAGTGGCACAAGCTCAATCCTGCAGTGAAAGGTCAGTTCAAGAAAATCCTGGAGCGGAGGCTGCAAAAACCTCATGTTTCTTCAGCAAAAGTTTCAGGCGCTCCAAATCTCTACAAAATCAAATTGAGGCAGCTTGGCTACAGATTGGTCTACTCCGTTTCTGAAAAAACGATAACCGTGACAGTTATTGCTGTTGGTAAACGAAACAAAAACGAAGTTTATCAGGTTGCATTATCTCGACTTTAGAAATAGCAAAGAGTTCTTTTATCGTACAGCGGTGTCTTGCCCTGAGAGGCGCAAATAAATAGAAGCTATTGTTCAGTTTCCAGCAAGGCCGCTGTTTTCAGCGGCCTTTTTGTATCAGTTGCTTAAACTCAAAGTGGGTTCTTCAGTTTGCCTTCTCTGTAACCAGCATTTGAGATCATGACCAACGCCTATCAGGCAAGGGATGATAGCCAGTGTGATAAATGTGGCGAACAGAATGCCAAAGCCCAGAGAGATAGCCATGGGAATGATCATCTGGGCTTCTCGCGAGGTTTCAAAAATCATCGGGGCCAACCCGCCAAAAGTGGTCAGCGTTGTCAGAATAATGGGGCGGAACCTTCGGGTTGCGGCCTGAATAATCGCTTCTCTCCAGTCTTTTCCATCCTTTCTGTGTTTATTGTAAGTAGTCAGTAGCATAAGGCTGTCGTTCACAACGACACCGCAGAGGGCAATAACACCCAGGAAACTGATCATGCTCAGGGTGTATCCCAGCATCATATGGCCCAGAAATGCGCCTACCAATCCAAAAGGTATTGCGGCCATGACCAGCAATGGCTGAGTAAAACTTTGAAAGGGTATAGCCAGCAGCGCATAGATCAAGAGCATAGCCAGCAGGCTGGATTTCAGCAGGGCACTCATACTTTCTGCTGCCATCACGCCGTGTCACGGTTGACGGAGCAATGCTGTTGCCGATTGAAGCGACTCTGGTCAGTGGGACATAGCTACCCTCTTCGGTACGGATCATCATATTGAAAAGGTCCGCTTCGCTCTGCCTCAGTTCTTCACTCAGCAGCACTTTCACCGAAACTTCATTTCTACCTTCCTGCTGCGTAATGGCAGTCACACCAAACAAGGCGCTGCGAAGCTGCCGTGAAATGTCATCAGCGGTTAACCCCAGTGCCATGCCCTCATCGCTGATACGGATATCAAGCTGAGGGTTGCCACTGGAGAAACTGCTGGAAATGTCAGTAATTCCTGAATATTCGCCCAGTTCTTGAGAGAGTGATTCACTGGCCTGGCGCAAGACATCGGTGTCGGTATGGCTCAACTCTACAGTCAGTGCCGGATCACCTCCGGGGCCATGGCCTGAGGTGTTGTAGCTGATGCTGAGTAACCCGGTCAGTTCGCCATTCGCTTCTCGCCATAGGTTTGCAACTTCACTGGTATCAATGGGGCGTACGTCAGGGGCTGTCAGATTCAGAGAGACTTCGATTACGTCGTTTTCAATAATGGAAGCAAAGCCACTGACCAGTTGATCACCGCCATTTTCATCGGCTACTTTCTGGGCACCCGTTTCAATCTTCTCCAGCGTATCCCTGATTTTACTGTCGGGACTGCCATAGGGAAGCGTCGCTGTTACCCTGACAAAGTTTGCGTCGGTTCTGGGCATCAGATAAAAACCCAGTCTACCGCTGGCCTGCCAGGCTCCAACCAGAACGACGATAGCCAAAGCAATGGATAGCGACAAGTATTTGCGATCCAGAATTCTGTTCAGTGTCGGCTTATAGCGTGTGTGTATAACAGACTGAAGACGCTTATCGACGCTTTGTTGCACTCTGTCCATCCATTGACCGGCTTTCCCCTTCGGCTTGTCTTTGGCCTGACCAAGGTGAGCCGGAAGAATAAACAGGGCTTCAATCCAGGAGATGGCAAATACGCTGATGACAACCAGAGGTGTCGCCTGCTGAAGTTTTCCAAGCATTCCTGGCAATGTCAGGATTGGGAGAAAGGCCACCATGTTGGTCAGAATGCTGAATGTTAATGGTACGGCAACATCTTTTGCGCCAAGAATGGCTGCTTTGGAAAAGCTCATGCCTTCCTGACGACGGTGATAGATATTTTCACCGGCAATAATGGCATCATCCACCACAATTCCCAGGGCTATGATAAAGGCAAACATGGAAATGATGTTGATGGATACATCCATTCCTGGCAGCAGCAACATAGCACCGAGGAACGATGTGGGAATCCCCATGGTGACCCAGAAGGCCAGACGGTATTCCAGGAAGATACTCAGCAGAATAAGCACCAGAAGAAGACCCAGGAAGGCGTTTTTCAAGAGCAGGTTCATCTGGTTTTTGAAATTCACCGAATCATCATCAGTGATATCGATGCTCACACCCGGAGGCAGATCAGCTTCTATCTCAGGTAAAATATCTCGTACCGTATCCGATACGCCGATGGGCGTTTGATCGCCTATACGGTAAACAGTCAGGCCTGCAGCCAGATGACCGTTGTAACGGGCTTCCATACCATCGTCGTCCAAATCATTAGTGAGACTGGCAATGTCACCCAGTTGCAGCGTGCTGCCGCTGGCCAGTGTTTTGACTGGAATATCACGGAAGGCATCAGCCTGTTCTCTACGCTCCTGAATACGCACACTGATGTCACCACCTGTGGTGGTAATTTCACCGGAAGTCTGATCGAAAGCATGTTGACTGATGGTTTCCGACACTTCTTCCAGTGTCAGTCCATAGCGTTGCAGCTGGTCCTGATCAATGCTGACTTGAACTTCGTGATCGGGTTCAAGATCCAGTTCAATTTGGGTGAGGCCGGGATTCAGCAGTAAGCTGTCACGAACGTTTTCTGCTACGGTTCGCAAGGTCTGCTTATCAATATCGCCGTAGATCATCATCTCCATGACATCTCTTTTACGGCTTTCCAGTGAAATCTGGGGTTTCTCTGACTCGGCTGGGAGAGTGGTGAGTCGATTCACCGCCTGGTCAATTTCCTGAAGCAGTTGGTTAGCATCGAATCCTTCAATAACATTGACTCTTACGGTTGCCTGGCCTGATGTCGAAGTGGAGTTAATCTCATCAATGCCTTCAATACCCCGGATAGCGTTTTCAATGGGCATGACGATACCCAAATCAATCTCTTCGGGGGTGGCTCCCGAGTAACTGACAATTACTTCCACCCGGTCAACATTGAATTCGGGCATAATTTCCTTTTTGATGCCCCAGGTGACAAACAGGCCACCAATAATCAGAAATAGCATCAACAGGTTCGGGGTGACCTTGTCACGGGCCATCCGGGCAATTGCGCCTTTTTTCTCGATCTCACTCATGGCTGTTTACCTGCTACCAAAGACTTTTCTGTTGTTCGCAGAGGTAAGCCGTTAACGGGGGTGGTGAGTGAGGAGCTGATTAGCTGATCGCCATTTTCAAGACCTGACAGCAGGATGGCTTTATCAGAGTCACGGTATGCAGGTGACAGAGTGCGGATCTCTAGGAGCCTGACCGAGAATAGGTTTATCTGTTATGATAAGCCTTAAATCAACCCTAATAATGCCAGATGTCACCACCACCAAAATTCAAGGATAGCCCTGTTGAGTTTGATCAGCACCTGCTGT
>NZ_JBPCXO010000368.1:0-4363 GCF_051008435.1 Endozoicomonas sp.
TCGAAGCCTTCAATGGTGTCATCAAGCGGATAATATACAAGGCATGTGGTTACAATGATCTTGATTATCTCTATCTAAAAATCAGGCAGGAGGCCCAAAAATGATCAGCCAACCTGTAAAAGGGCCCCAAGTTGTGACACCAAATGAATACCTAATCAAAGCGGCAAGAGCTATAAAGCAACAGCTAATGCTCGCATCTCAGCTGGAAGCAGAAATTGGAAATGAAAGGCTTCACAACTTTGATATCCATATCATATCGTTTCCTCAACGCCTAATTCATCTTGGCGCTCACAGAACGAAATATCAGCGTATGTGACTCTGTATTTAAACACGATCCACAAGCTCAAAAAGCATGACATCAATGCCGCTAAAAGAGAGGTTCTTACCTGGGGCTTTGACAGCCCGATTTTCGTCCGTCTAAACATCTGGGCTGCAAGCGAAAAAGAGCTGACCTCTCCCAGCTGCGCTTATGAAATTTTCTGCAACCTCGACGACTTATCTTTCTGGAGTGGTGGCCATGAAAGCGACCTCATGCATAGTCTTGCGAAACGATGGATTGAGCTATCATCTTCCAGCCGTGAGCAACTGGAAAGTCGTCTTCTTCAAGGTGATTCCAAATATGACAATGAAGGTTCGAATGATGATTCAGTCCGCAGATACAAAGCCAGAAGTTCTCTGAATCGTCTGTTTTGGCTGAAAGAGCAAGAGTGCTCATTGTCTGAAAGCTGCTTGCAGCAGTGTGAAGAACTGAAGGCTGTCATCCCAGATCAGAAGCTTGAAAATATTAAGCTAAGTGCAGGTTCAGGAGTGCAATTTTACTCTATTTCACCAGACTATAAATATGATGATTTACTGTCACTCAAAATATCTGAACTCATTCCAGAAGCAACAAAACAAAATGGGCGCAGTCATGACCATACAAAGGACAACAAGCCTTTTGCAGGGCTTGCCAGAAAGCATGGCTGGCTAGCCTTTTTTGCATTGTACTTATCTGCTAAAAACGGTAAATACCCTGAAAATTCTTGGTGCGAGTTTTTATCGCATTATGTCAGAGAAAATGCTGAAGAGCAGCCTCTTGGTCAAATTGCAGACCTTATATCTGACTGCCCTTTAGATATATCTGAAGAACTGATATACACCATTTCTGATTGGTTCAATGTCAAAGGAAGTGTGCTAAAAGCGTCTTACCCGAGAGCATTCCAGCGGCTACTCAATCAGGTTATTAAAATATTCCAGCATAATTCCCGCATATTAAACAGCAGGTACTCAGAAAGAACTGCAACTGAATGGTGCAATACATCCTTAAACTCTCCTATCGGAAAAATAACAGAGCTACTTATTCAAGTATTGGATACCGAGGAGGTGAAGCTAACGGCTCTACCTCAGATTGTGTGGGTGAATTTCATCGGATTACCCCTCTTGGATAAAGATCAAGACCACCACAATGAAAGTAAATCGCCGTTTTGAATCTTTCTCTGTTTCTGTAGCCGTAGGCACGACCTTTTAGTCGCTGTATCTTTCCGTTCATGGCTTCTGCACGACCATTGTCGACTTTCAGAACTATTGCATTAATAATCCCCCACAAGTGCTCCCTGATCATTTTGGCTACTTTGCGAACAGGCTCAAGCCGACACCTCAGGGCCCAGATCAGCCACCGCTTCCAAGCCTTGATAGCCCACGCTCGTGATGTGTAATCCCACAGAGTCATCGCCATTTCCCTGATAGCCCAGGCTCGTGCTGTTTTCAGTTTTGAATCACGCAACGGCTCGAACGCTTCCCACTTTTCGTCACTCATGTTTTCAGGGTTTGTTAACCAGTCAAACCGGGTTCCTTTGAGTAAATCTGACCCTGTTGCCATAAGGGCTTTATGCTCTTCTATACGAACCTTGTTGACTGCATTACCCAAGTACTGGGCGACGTGAAATTTGTCGAATGCTATTCGCTCTCTCGCTTCTGGCACATGCAATGAGACCGCCTTGATGAAGGGCTTCCACATATCCATAGTGATACATTCAATACCGGCTTTTTGATCCGTTGTCAGGGTTTCAAAGTACTCGTTGAGGCTATCAGCTTTATGGTTGTCAGCTACATGTAAAACGATGCCTTTTTCATGGTCAGTAACCACTGTGACATACTCATGTCTTTTCTGAAATGAGGTTTCATCAACCGCTAATCGTTTGGGGTCGTCGTGTACTCTTCGTGCTAAGCCTCTGGCAACTGCACGTTGCTGGATACCATCAATAGCATTCCAGCTAAGTTTCATTTGTTGGGCAACCGCACGGGTTGTTGCTTCTTTCAGCCAGTCTATAACGAGTGCTTCAAACAAGGCCGTAAATCCAGAGTTCGGCTCAGCCCATGGAACCTGTATTGTTTTTACACCGTGCTCGGAACATTGGGTACGCGGGACATTGGCAATAAGGAGGGTCTGAAACTGGCAGGTGTCCAGGTGTCGCCACTTCTTCTGTCGCCGATCATAACCCGGAGAGGGTTTATCACAAACACTGCATTTAGAAGGTTTTTTGCCATCATGCTCAAGGAATACTTCGACTTTTCCTTCAGTGACGGAGAGCTCTACGTTGGCAACATGCCATGGAGTTTCAATGCCAAGTATTTTGGAGTAGAGTTCTTTATCACGCATGTCGGCATCATCACGCATGTCGGCATCATCACGCATGTTGGCATCCTTGCCTTGAAGTGTTCAATATAGATTAAATCACCCACTAAAATCAGGGAGGAGCCTGTTTTCTCAACCTTACGAAGCTTATATCCCAGACGATTCAAGATATTATCGGTTGAGCGTAAAACCCCGTACTTTGAGTGCGGGGATGTAAGCTCGTCGGCGATAGCCGACTAATGCGGTGTTCTCTGCTGCTGAACGTACTGTTTGATGACTTCTATAGGAGCGCCACCGCAGCTTGCAGCAAAATAACTTGGACTCCATAGTGCCGAACGGTAATACCGGTTTGCCACTTCAGGGTGATGCAGTTTCAGCTTTCTGCTGGATACACCTTTCAAGCTATTGACCAGTTTTGACAGGGCTATCTTTGGTGGGTAATTGATCAGCAGGTGTACGTGGTCGGCCTCCCCGTTGAACTCTACCAAGTCTGCCTCAAAGTCAGAGCAGACCTTCTCAAACAGGCTTTTCAGCACCGGGAACATATAGCCTTCAAGCACACAGTACCGGTACTTTGTTACAAAGACCAAATGACAGTGAAGTTTGAAAACACAATGCCTGCCAGTTCTATATTCGTTTGTTTTACTCATGGACCAATTGTATACTGAGGCCATGAAAAAGACAAAAACACTGAAAGTTCGGGTAAAAGACAAGCATGTGAAACTGCTTAACAACATGGCTCGCTCTGTCAATTTTGTCTGGAACTACATTAACGAACTCAGTACCCGTTCCATCAAGGAGCGTGGCAAGTTTTTGTCTGCCTACGACATACACCCGTACACCAAAGGAGCAGGTAAGGAGCTTGGCTTGCACAGCCAGTCATTGCAGTGCATAGCCGCTGAATATGTGACACGCCGGAAGCAGTTTAAAAAAGCCAAACTTAACTGGCGCAAGTCAAACGGTGTCCGCCGGTCACTTGGCTGGATTCCAGTCAACACCGGGCAATCCAAGTGGAAGAATGGACAGGTGTTTCATAACGGCCATTACTTCTCGGTCTGGGATTCCTATGGATTGAGTGGGTATAAGTTTCGTTCGGCCAGCCTCAACGAGGATGCTCGTGGACGTTGGTATTTCAATGTTGTCGTAGATGTGGATACAGAAGCGACAGAGGGTGAATCCTCAGTAGGCATTGACCTTGGTTGTAAAGAAGCAGCAACGGACTCTAACGGTGAAGGTGTTAAAGGTCGTGAGTACAGAGCACTTGAAGCAAAGCTGGGTATTGCCCAGAGAGCCAAGAACAAGAAAAGAGTGAAGGCGATTCACGCCAAAATCAAAAACAGAAGGCAAGATGCCTTGCATCAGTACAGCCGTAAGCTCGTCATTGAGAATGCGGCGATTTTCGTTGGCAACGTGTCCAGTCTGGCAATGACCAAAACCAAAAAAGCAAAATCGGCTTTGGATGCTGGATGGGGAATGCTGAAAACCATGCTGGAATATAAATGCGATCACGCAGGCGTGGTTTTTGAAGTGGTCAACGAAGCTTACTCCACCCAGACTTGTTCGTGCTGTCGAAAGATACCCAACAGCAGTCCGAAAGGTAGGGCGGGTCTTGGAATAAGAGAATGGGTCTGTTCAGAGTGCGGAGCTGAACATCTGCGTGACGTAAACGCAGCAAGAAACATTCTTGCGGTCGGGCATGACCGTCTAGCTGTAGGAATCCCCGTTCTTTAGGGCGGGGAGGATGTCAAA
>NZ_JBPCXO010000369.1:0-7348 GCF_051008435.1 Endozoicomonas sp.
AGCGAGCGCAGGCGAGACAAGGCAAAAAATGACGAAAAAGCGGAGTTTACATGCAGTAAATGAGCATTTTGAGTCATTTTTTAACGACGTATCGGCAAGCGCAGCCCTTTTGCGACAGCCTCCTTGGTCAGCAGGTTGCTGAGCCTCCCCCGCTGAAATAGAGACACCTGCATCCCAGAGCAGTTCCAGTAGTTGGGGCTGGGTCACACCACAGCCGTGGTACTGGAGTATGACAAAAGCCTGTAGCTGAGGGCCAAAATGTTGACCGCTCAGGCTATCCGGTGGTCTCCCACTGATGGTTTTACCCTCTGGGGTCAACCACTGTTCGAGCCAGTAACGGACAGACCTGGCCTTTATCTCCAACTCCTGGACAGTAAACGATTCTCGGCCATGGCGAACAGAACCTTCCGGAATCCCATCAGGCGTCACGCTGTGCTCTTCAGAGACCGGTGGACTGGGTGGCTGAGATCGTTGGCGCCGAGTGGCGTCGTCAGGCTTTTCCACCTCTGATTTGCGGCTTAATGAATCATCGTCTTCGGAATCATCCGGATCAGCATCCTCATCAGAATTGGGTGGAGAGCTATTCGAATCGCTGTCATCTGGCGGTTTAGTATTGGGCTTGATATTGGGTTTGGGATTGAGTTTTTTCAGGCGAATTATCTCGCTTTCCAGTGCCTCAATCCGAGCCTGCTGTTGAACGTCCCGTTCTTGGAGCTGAACAATCTGTTCCTGCTGCTGGACGATTTGTTCCTGCTGCTGGGCGATTTGTTCCTGTTGCCGGACAATCAGATCCTTTTGTTGAGCAATGAACTCAAGCAGGTTTGGCGACTGATCTACAGCAAATAATGAAGTCATGGTGTTTGAGGCTAGACGACAAGTTTAGGTTTTGCCTCATGTACCGGCTTTTGAGAACTTACACGAAAAATTCATAGCAAGATTCATTCTTATCTTTTAGTCAGGATACGTTGGTACTGTGAATGGAGACCCAAATCGAAGGAATACGGCAACCTTTTAAAAACCTTCTATATTTCATCGGTCAACAAAAGCAAAATAGGTTCAGGCAGTGCAAACATTCTATTTGTTTCGAAGACCACTCTACTTTCTTTTCCTGAGCTTCTGCTCTTTCTTCCTTTCACAGGCTTGCTACGCAAATGGAGTTGATCACCTTTTCTGCCATCACTGTTATCAAAACTCTTCAAACTTCACTTCTACTGCAAACAAAAAGAAGGATGAAGAACTGGTAGAAAAGCTAATAACGTTTGAGCAGGGAATTAACATTCATGACCTTGAATCCAGCAAAGCCCCCGGCAAAGTGATTGGTGCGGGCTCAACAACTATGGGTTTGAAGATCAAATCAATACCCGGCAAACATGTCCGAAGACTGCCAGGCTTTTACACTTTTGATGATGCCAGAGACCACCTCAATCACATTGAAGAATACCGACAGCGCCTGCACTCTCTGGATATAGCTACAACTGATACCCAACTCATTGCCCTTGAAGCCAAACCCTATACCTGGGGGGAATGGTTTTCTGGAGGACAGGGCGTAGTCTATGTTGTCCAGCCATTTCTAAAAGGACAACGCCTGGCAAAAAACTATCTCGAGTCTGCCAGCGAAGCGGAAGTCATTACCTTCTTTGAGAAGCAGCTGGCGATCGCCAAAAAGGTCATTGATTACAACCAGAAACATAAAAAGAATAAAGTGGGACTCGATATCGTCTTGAATAACTGGGAGCTTCACTTTACAGGAAAAGATCAATATACCCTTCGTTTTAACGACTTAGCGCAACCGGTCTATCTTATCAATGGAACACAACCATACGACTTTTATGATCAGGCATCTTCAATTATGCAACCCTTTATCGGAGACGCCCTTAATGAGTTGCAGAAGCAATTCCAAAAGTTAAGCGATCCCAGAAAGTTTCTGGTGGAAATGTTATGGGGCTATGAGCACATCCAGCAAAGACTGATTTCAAGCAGCAATGGCAGCTCTTCTACAGCGAGTTTAGCGGCCGTTTTCAAGAATAATGAATCGAATAACAGTCAGAACTGCACGCCAGAAAGTAATCAGCCCAGTGACTGCCTCCATGCACCTTATCCTTATTGGGCAATGGAGCGAGTCAACCAGATCCTGAGAGAACTGGATCTGGTTGAACTCACCGGGGAAGAGGTCCATCTGGCCTTACGCAACAACAACTATGCTTTATATTGCTTCAGACTCTTCCGAGGCCTGAGCGTCAAGGGTAGAGATGCCCTTAGTTATCTCTGGCTCTCTAACCCTCTGCACATCCGGCACCCGGACGACGTCAAGATTGATATGTACGAGCTCGAAGACCGATTCAGTTACTGGGACTATTACAACTGTTGGAAGAACCCCGAAACTCGCTACTATCCCTCTCCCAAATAAGCCTTGATGACCTCAGAGTTATTACGAATGTCCTCTGGTATGCCTGAAGCCAGAGGACGCCCCTGATTGATGACATAAATCCTGTCAGATATATCCATCACCAGCTTCATGTCATGCTCAATCAACAACACAGTGACACCGTGATCTCGCCGCAAATCTGAAATCAGCTTATCCAGTTCAGCAGTTTCATTTGGATTCAAACCTGCTGCCGGTTCATCCAGCATCAATAGCTCCGGCTCAGTCACCATACAGCGGGCGATTTCCAGCCTGCGTTGCTGACCATAAGCCAGATTACCGGCCTCACGGTTAGCAAATTCAGTCAGACCTACCTTATCCAGCCAGAACTCCGCCCTCTCCATTGCTTTTTCTTCGCTTCGCCGATAGTTCGGGGTTTTAAACAAGCCTGCCAGCAGTCCGGTATTCAGATGCCGATGCTGGGCAACCAGCAGATTTTCCAGAACCGTCATGCTCTTGAACAGGCGTACATTCTGAAAGGTTCTTACGACACCCAGCCGGGCAATCTTGTAACCTGGCATCTTCTCGATTGCCTGCCCCTTGCATTGAACAGAACCTCCAGTGGCCTGGTAGAAGCCCGTCAGGCAGTTAAAAACCGTTGTTTTTCCCGCACCGTTGGGGCCAATCATGGACACGATTTCACCCGGACGGATTTTCAGTGCCATTTGATCCACCGCCAACAGTCCGCCAAAGCGCATGCTCAGATCAGAAACTTCCAGTAAACATTCACTCATTCTGATATTCCCCCTACACACTTTCAGCGACTGATGAGGTCTTGATGGAACTTTCCGTCTCGGTCTTTCTGGATTTAATTTTGATATGAGGACGCTTCATAGGCATCAGTCCTTCAGGACGCCACACCATCATGCAGACCATCATCAATCCAAACATCAGCATCCGGTACTCCTGAAACTCACGGGCAAACTCTGGCAATACTGTCATAATGACAGCCGCAAGAATGACACCTACCTGAGATCCCATGCCACCCAGAACCACAATAGCCAGAATGATGGCTGACTCAATGAAGGTGAACGACTCCGGACTTATGAAACCCTGACGGGCAGCAAAAAAGGTACCGGCAAAGCCAGCAAATGCAGCGCCGATAGTGAATGCAGAAAGTTTGATGGCAGTAGGATTCAATCCCAGTGAACGACAGGCAATATCGTCTTCCCGCAGAGCTTCCCAGGCCCTGCCAATAGGCATACGAAGCAGGCGATTGATCACGAACAGAGTGGCAATCACCAGAAGTACTGCCAGTATGTACAGAAAAATAACCTTGTACTCACTGCTGTAATCAATGCCAAAGTACTCGTGAAAAGGGACATTCCCTTCTTCTTTCGCCCTGCGTCCAAACTCCAGACCAAACAGAGTAGGTTTAGGAATCTGGCTGATGCCGTTGGGACCACCGGTTAACGACGTCCAGTTGTTCAGCAGGATTCGAATAATTTCACCGAAGCCCAAAGTCACAATGGCCAGGTAGTCACCCCGAAGCCTGAGCACCGGAAAGCCAAGAACAAAGCCAAAGAAAGCCGCCAGAATGCCCCCCATTACCAGGCTGCTCCAGAAGTCGAGACCCAGATACTGATTTAATAATGCATAGCTGTAGGCACCGACTGCATAAAAGCCGACATAACCCAAATCAAGAAGGCCTGCCAGACCGACCACAATATTAAGACCCAGACCCAACATGACGTAGATCAGAGCCAGGGTCGCCAGATCCACAGCGCCTCTGGAAACCAAGAATGGCCAGATCATCAGGCCAGCAACAGCAAAGCAGATTAACGTGGTTTTAACCCCTTTGTTCTCGGTTGCTTTGGTCAGTTTTGCCGTTTTTTCTATTGCGCTGGTAGCTGGCAGTTGTTTTTTTATTACGGAAAAACCCTGATCAATGGGAGCCCTGAACAGTTGGAAAAAGAACACGACAGCAACACCTGCTGCAATCCAATACAGGGCAGAAGCGTCAGCCATCGTCACCTTCAGCCCAACACCTGAGGGCTCAAGGCGAACGCCCATCATCAGACTTGTTAAAACCAGAAGAACAACTGCAGAGAGTATCGCCGGAGTAAAGCGTAAAGACTTCATACTTTCTCTACCTCAGGTTTTCCCAGTATTCCAGTGGGTCTGAACAGAAGAATCAGAACCAGAAGACTGAAGGCCACAACATCCTTATATTCCGTACTGAAGTAACCTGCGGTGAAAGCTTCTGTGACACCAAGGATCAAACCACCCAGCACTGCACCAGGAATACTTCCGATACCTCCTAACACCGCAGCTGTGAACGCTTTAAGTCCAGCCATAAAGCCGATATAGGGATTGATCACTCCGTAATACATGCCAAGCAGAACACCGGCTACCGCAGCCAGCGCCGCCCCGATGACAAAAGTGATGGAAATAATCTGATTGGTGTTGATGCCCAGTAACCCGGTCATTCCCAAATCTTCAGCACAAGCTCTGCAAGCCCGTCCCATTTTCGACCGGGAGATAAACAGGGTCAGAGCCGTCATGGAAATAAACGTCACCGCAAAGATGATTAATTGCATATACGACACAGTTGCATGAAAACCGTCTTCAGGACCGAAGGTCCAGCCACCACTGATCATGCTGGGCATGGCTATGTCTCTTGAGCCCTGGGCCAGGCGGACATAATTCTGCAGAAAAATGGACATACCAATGGCTGAAATAAGCGCAATCAGCCGATTACTGTTTCTCAAGGGTCGATAGGCCACCCTCTCAACAGCAAAGCCATAGGTACTGGTGATAATGACACTGATGACAAAAGCGGAAATAAGCATCAGTGAAACACTGTCTATCCCCATCATCGCTAACGCAGCGAGCACAGCAAAAGCGATGTAGCTGCCGATCATATAAATTTCACCATGAGCAAAATTGATCATGCCAATAATGCCGTAAACCATGGTGTAGCCAATGGCTATCAGGGCATAGGTACTGCCCACTGTCAGGCCATTCAAGAGCTGTTGAATGAAGTACAAAAAAGACTCAGGCATATTTATTATTCTCCGTCGCCTGGGAGTTATTCCATATCAGGCTAGGTACTGCATTTTGTTGTTATTCACCGTGAAAAATTTTTATCAAAAAGAGGATAAAATTTTTCCAGCGCTCATGGCTGTTTACCACGAAATGTTTCAGCGCTGTGAGTCATAAAAGAGCTTGTCTGTCTGCTATGTTTCAACCTTTGATGAGGCAGAAGCATTTAGGCCGACCACTGAATTACTCAGCGTCGGCCCAGAGAGCAAGACATTCCCTTTCAAATGGAAAGGCCATCACATTGGCAGCCGATGGCCGTTCCAATCAGGCTTTTATTTTGAAGCCTCAGACTTAGTGCCATCAGCATGCCATTCGTAAACGACAAAGCTAAAGTCTTTCAGGTCACCCTTACCATCGAAAGCCAGATTACCTGTTGGCGTCTTGAAGGTATTTGAGCGAAGAGCACCGGCTACTTTATCCGGGTTTTCACTCTTGGTCAGCTTCATGCCTTCAGCCATCACTTGTACAGCAGAGTAAGAAGGGAATACGAAAGGACCTGTGGAATCTTCGCCGTTGGCCTTGAAAGCTGCGACCAGTTTGGCGTTGGCTGGATCCTGGTCAAAACTCTTCGGCAGAGTGACCAGAAGGCCTTCGGAAGCAGGACCTGCAATCGCAGAGATGTCCTTGTTACCTACGCCTTCAGGCCCCATGAATTTAGCCTTGAGACCTTTTTCAGCACTCTGACGCAAAATCAGACCCAGCTCCGGGTGATAACCACCGTAATAAATAAAGTCGACATTTTCCCTTTTCAGCTTGGCAATCAGTGCTGAAAAATCTTTGTCACCCGGCGTTACACCTTCAAAAAGAGCCACATCAACACCGGCTTTTTCAACAGTGTTTTTAACGGCGGTAGCAATACCTTCACCATATTGCTGCTTATCATGGATGACTGCCATACGCTTAGGCTTGATGCTTTCCACGATATAGTTGCCTGCAGTAGGCCCTTGCAGGCTATCGAGACCAATCGTTCTGAATATCAGCTCATAGCCACGACTGGTGATATTAGGGTTGGTGGAAGCGGCAGTGATCATCAGTATGCCTTCATCTTCATAGATGTCGGAGGCAGGCTGAGTGGAAGAAGAACACAGATGTCCTACTACAAAGCGAATATCGTCATTCACGATCTTGTTGGCAACCGCCACGGCTTGCTTAGGATCACAGGCATCGTCATAGACCACAGCTTCCAGCTGCTTACCATTAACACCCCCTTCTTTGTTGATCTGTGCAACGGCCATCTTGGCGCCAGTAAACTGCATATCACCATACTGAGCTACAGGGCCGGTGACCGGGCCTGCCAGGGCAATCTTGACGGTGTCCGCTGCCTGAGCCAGGCCAGAAGCTCCAGCCACGGCCGCTGATACAGCCAGAGCGGCCAAAGTTTTGTTCATTTTTTTTATCATGCTGCTGTTCTCTTGGAAAGGACCTAATTCCATTTAATTATTATTTAAATCCTTCTTGCTCTCGAAAAGCTATATTAAGGATTTTTTTTAGTCATAGCAGCTCTTTTTCCGCACTTTTTTCTTCGACTTCAGTCTAAACACCGACCAACGTAGTAAGGCTATAGGGCTATTGCACGCCTAAAATGAAAACATCCAGCAAGGGAATACAAAATAAGATGTAGGGAGAAGCAGTATGGATATGAAACAGCACAGCGCTCAGAATCAGGAACTGGAAACCGGAGAACTTATTTTACTATCACTGTCTTTAGGCAGTATTCTGGCTTCGCTTCACTTCTTTTTTAGCGCCATTTTCTAACACTCGATTCTGCAGTTTTTAGCGTTTGACGAAGGAAGATTCTTGTGGACTGCGGAACCAGTCTACTACTGTGACTCTTGTGCCAAGCCTAGCGAGGTACAATCAACATCACAGCAGCAGGCTGGC